>NZ_JAZKVY010000339.1:0-231256 GCF_036624925.1 Stenotrophomonas sp. A3_2 | reverse complement strand
CCATGTAAGCTCGGTCGCCGCATCCATGCGGCTCACGCCCCCGCAACCGGACCCACCCCGCCTTCGACAGATTTCCACGATCTGTCGGGCCTTGTTTTCTGTAGAGCCGAGCCATGCTCGGCTCAGATCTCCCGGATATCGAGATGTTCGATTTAGATGGAGATTCATCCACGCATGGAGTGGATCTACGTGTCGACCAAGGTCGACACCTACCAACAGCAGCAGGAATCTGTCAGAGGTGGGGCGGTGTCGGAGGGCGGGGTGTCAGCCGCATGGATGCGGCTGCCAAGCTTACAGGGACGTACTTGCAGCGTCCCCGCACTCCGACACCGCCCCGCCATCCTACGGAAAGCCCGCTGTTGCTGTTGCTGTTGAGGTTGCCGGCCAGCGGCCGGCACTACCACGGGTGCAGGGCGCAGCCCTGCCGCCCCTCCTCAGTGGCGGCGGCGCTTGCGGTCCACGTACAGGGTCTTGGCAATGCTCAGCACAATGCCGACACCGATACCCACCACGCAGCCCAGCAGCAGGTTGTCGGCCCCAAGGCCCACACCCACGCCGACCACGGTGGCGATGACCATTTCAGCGGTGTGGGAAATAGGTTCGGGCTTCGGGGCGGACATGCGGGCTCCAGCGTCAGATCGGATCTTCGGGATGGGCCAGTGGCCCGGAAACGACGAAGCCGGGTTGCCCCGGCCTCGTCTGGTGCACCTGCAGCGGGCCGTCAGTGCGATTCGGCCGGGCCCGCGATCGGCGGCAGCGGACGGGCGTCGCCGCCCTTGTCGTTGCCACCGTCCTTGTTCGACTTGCTCCAGCCCGCCGGCGGCGGCGGATCACGACCTTCCATGATCGCGTCGATCTGCGGCGCATCGATGGTCTCGTACTGCAGCAGCAGCTGGGACATCGCGTGCAGCTTGTCGATGTTCTCGGTCAGCAGCTGGGTAGTACGGGCGTAGGCCTTGTCGAGGATATTGCGCACTTCCTCGTCGATACGGCGCGCCGTGTCGTTGGACACGCTCTTGTGCTGGGTAACCGACCGGCCCAGGAACACCTCATCGTCCTCTTCGCCATAGGCGATCGGACCGAGCTGCTCGGACAGGCCCCACTTGGTGACCATGTTGCGGGCCATCTTGGTGGCACGCTCGATGTCGTTGGAGGCACCGGTGGTGACCTTGTCCTCGCCGAAAATCAGCTCTTCGGCGACGCGGCCGCCGTACAGCGAGCACAGCTGCGACTGGATCGCGACGCGGTTCATCGAGTACTTGTCGCCTTCCGGCAGGTACATGGTCACACCCAGCGCACGGCCACGCGGAATGATCGTGACCTTGTAGACCGGATCATGCTCGGGTACCAGACGGCCGACAATGGCGTGACCGGCTTCGTGGTAGGCGGTGAGGGTCTTCTCCTCTTCGCTCATGGCCATCGAGCGGCGCTCGGCGCCCATCAGGATCTTGTCGCGGGCACGGTCGAAGTGGTCCATGCGGACTTCCTTCTCGTTGCCACGCGCAGCGAACAAGGCGGCCTCGTTGCAGAGGTTGGCCAGGTCGGCGCCGGAGAAGCCCGGGGTACCGCGCGCGATCACCATCGGCTCGACGTCGTCGGCCAGCGGCAGCTTGCGCATGTGGACCTTCAGGATGTGCTCGCGGCCCTTCACGTCCGGCAGGCCGACCACGACCTGGCGGTCGAAACGGCCCGGGCGCAGCAGCGCCGGGTCCAGCACGTCCGGACGGTTGGTCGCGGCGATCACGATCACGCCTTCGCCGCCTTCAAAACCGTCCATCTCGACCAGCAGCTGGTTCAGGGTCTGCTCGCGCTCGTCGTGGCCGCCGCCCAGGCCGGCGCCACGGTGGCGGCCGACAGCGTCGATTTCATCGATGAAGATGATGCACGGGGCATGCTTCTTGGCCTGCTCGAACATGTCGCGCACGCGGCTGGCGCCGACGCCGACGAACATTTCCACGAAGTCCGAACCGGAGATCGAGAAGAACGGCACCTTGGCTTCGCCGGCAATGGCCTTGGCCAGCAGCGTCTTGCCGGTACCCGGCGGGCCCACCATCAGCACGCCGCGCGGAATCTTGCCGCCCAGCTTGGTGAACTTGGACGGGTCGCGCAGGAAGTCGACCAGCTCGCCCACTTCTTCCTTGGCCTCGTCGCAGCCGGCGACGTCGGCGAAGGTGACCTTGATCTGGTCCTCGCCCTGCAGCTTGGCGCGCGACTTGCCGAAGGACATCGCGCCCTTGGCACCGCCACCGCCGCCCTGCATCTGGCGCATGATGAACAACCAGAAGCCGATGATCAGGATGACCGGCAGGAAATTCATCAGGATCGCGCCGAGGGAAATGCCGCTGGACGGCTCCTCCTGCACGATCTCCACGTTCTTGGTGCGCAGCACGTTGATCAGGTCGCGATCGAACGGTGCGGTGATGGTGGATGTCTGCCCGCCGCGGGTGGTGTAGGTCAGCTGGCTGGTGCCGCCGCGCATGTCGCCGCCGAAGGCGACCTTCTGCACGTTGCCGCTGTCCACCTGGTCCAGGAACTGCGAGTACGACGCGCCCTGCGCGCCGGCTCCGGAGGACTTCGGCGAGAAGCTCTGGAAGACCACCATCAGCACGACGGCGACGACCACCCATAGCAGGAGGTTCTTGGTCAAGTCGTTCATCCTCATTGGCTCCGGTGTTCCTCTCAGTGCTGGCGTTGCGTGGGGGTCGAACTTGCGTACATTGCGAGCTTACTTCATGTGGGCGCGTTTTCCCTGACCCAAGGCATACACCTCGGGAGAGCGCTTGCGCGAGGCTTCCGGCTTGCGGATGGAGACCTTGTCGTACCGGCGGCGCATGTCGCGCACGTAGTCGTCAAAGCCTTCACCCTGGAACAGCTTGATCAGGAACGCCCCACCGGTCTTGAGGTGGTTGTCGGCAAAATCCAGGGCCAGCTCCGCCAGGTGCATCATCCGCGGCTGGTCGACCGCACCCACACCACTCTTATTGGGGGCCATGTCCGACAGCACAAGGTCTACCGGCTGATCCCCGAGCATGGCTTCAAACTGCGATAGGACGGCTTCTTCCCTGAAGTCACCATGAAGGAACTCCACGCCGGCCAGCGGCGGCATGTCCAGGATATCCAGGGCCAGCACCCGGCCGGTATCGCCGATCTGTCTCCGCACCTGTTGAGACCAGCCGCCCGGGGCCGCGCCGAGGTCGACCACCACCATGTGCGGCTTCAGCAACCGGTCACGTTCCAGCAGCTCTTCGAGCTTGTAGGCGGCACGCGAGCGCATGCCTTCGGCCTGGGCCTTCTTCACGAAGGGGTCGGAGAAGTGTTCCTTGAGCCAGCGCTGGCTGCTTTTGCTGCGGGTAGCCATTGAAAATAGGGGCTGATGGGGTCCTCATGATACCCTGATCGCCCCATTCAACCGTCTTTTCCTGCATGTCCATCGCCCTGACCGCCTCCCAGACCCGTTTCCTGCGCGGCCAAGCCCACGACCTGAAGGCCCTGCTGCAGACCGGCGGCAAGGGTGTGACCCCGGCCTTCATTGCGGAGCTGAACGAAGTGCTGGAGCGCCACGAGCTGGTCAAGGTGAAGGTCGCTGCCGAAGACCGCGAGGCCCGTGACGTGATGATCGGCGAGATCGTCGAAGCCACCGAAAGCGCGCTGGTGCAGCGCATCGGCCACGTCGCCGTGCTGTACCGCCCGAGCAGGGAACAGCGCCAGATCGTGCTGCCGCGCGGCTGATCGGCCTACTGCCATGCAGCTGAACCACGAACCGCCGGACTACGCCTACAGCCTGCGCGCCGCCGATGGCCGCTCGGCCAAGGTCAATGACCAGGTGCTGGGCAGCAGTTTCTTCCTGACCCCGGACCAGCTGGTCACGCAATGGCCGGCGGTGAGCGCCACTGCGCTGCAGCTGGCTGACCTGGAGCCGATCCTGGCGCTGAACCCGGCGCTGATCGTGCTCGGCACGGGTGACCGTCAGGTGTTCCCGCCGGCGGCGGTGATGGCCGCCTGCCTGTCACGCGGCATCGGCCTGGAAGTGATGAACAATCCAGCCGCCGCGCGTACGTTCAACATCCTGGCCGGCGAAGGCCGCAAGGTCGCGGCTGCTTTCATTCTGGAAGGCTGAGTTCTCGAGTCACCGGTGCCTCCGGCCCCTAGCGGCCTGAAGGCGCGCAGCGGAATGCCGAGAACTCCTGGAGCCGGCCGATCAGGTGGCCGCCCTGCCCCCAGCGGATATCCATGACCTTCCAGTCCCGGTCCTGCCGCTGCAGCAGGACCCGGTCGGTCCATCGATAGTCGCCCACTGCCATGTCGACGCGGATCCAGGTCGCGTCACCCCTCGATTCGGCCATTCCCACCGCGACCGTGTCCGGTCGGTCCGGCGCCAGCAGATAAAGGCTCTGGTCGAGCATGTGCGGCTTCTCGTCGTGCGCGGCCAGCGCGGTACAGGCCCGCTCGTAAGCATGCTGCGCATCGACCGCCGAGCGCAGGGCATCGCCCAGCAACGGCGGATGGCCACTTCATCTGAAGCCGGCGCCTGGACTACGGCGTAAAGACGGGTGACCACGTCGCGCGGATCGCTGGCCGCGGTGACCAGCGGCGCGACGATCAGCAAGGCGAGAACGGAAGCAGGACGCAGCATGGGGTACCGGGTCGACTGGGACCGCTCAAGAATGCCGGGTATCCGGTCCGCCGTGAAGGTGAGCCTGCGGCACACAGGATCGCAAACGACCGCTCCGCAGTCGCTGAGTCGAGCACGGCTCTACAGGTCAGGAACGCCAGGCATGGCCCGGCACTCCCTGTTCCAACCGCGTCAACGTGCCGGCAGATACTGCTGCGGGTCGACCGGCTTGCCGTTGTAGCGAATCTCGAAGTGGACCATGTCGCGGTTCGCACCGGTGCGGCCCATTTCGGCGATCTGCTCGCCGGCTTTCACGCTCTGCCCTTCATTCACCAGGCGCTTGCGGTTGTGGCCATAGGCCGACAGCCACTGGTCGCTGTGCTTGATGATGATCAGCTCGCCGTAGCCGACCAGGCCGGCACCGGAATACACCACCACGCCATTGGCGGCGGCCTTTACCGGCTGGCCGCTGGTACCGGCGATGTCGACGCCCTGCTTGGTCGCGTCACCGGCCACGTAGCGGCCGACGATCGCGCCATCGGCTGGCCAGCGCCAGGCGATGTTGCTCTTCACCGGCCCGACCGGCGCCGGGGCCGGCGCGGTGCTGCCGCCACTGCTGCCAGCCGAACGCGGCGGGGTGACCACCGTGGTCGGCGCACGGCCGCTGGTGGCCCCCTGCGGATACAGGCGGATCACCTGGCCGGGGTAGATGGTCGACGGGTTGTCCAGACGATTCCAGGCAATCAGGTCGGCCGGGGTGATGTCATGGATGCGGGCCAGCGCATAGATGGTGTCGCCCTTGCGCACCACCACGGTCTGCCCGGGCTTGGGTACCGAGGTCTTCGGCGTGGTCACGCCGCCAGCGTTGCCGCCGCCCGGGCGGACCACGGTGGCGGTACCGCAGGCGGCCAGTGTGGAAACCAGCAACGCCAGCGCGCCGATGCGCACTCCCTTGCTCAGACGATCAGGATTCATGCGAACTTCGACCTCCATACAAGCCAGGCGATCAGCACCACCACCAGCACGGTGGCGATCCAGCCCAGCGGTTCAATCCAGCGACGCAGTGCGGCTTCGGCACGCGCACCACCGATACGGATGACCGCGGCCAGCACGAACACGCGCTTGCCGCGACCGATCAGCATGCTCAGCAGGTACTGCGGCATGGGTACGCCGACGATACCCGATGCCCACGTGAAGACCTTCATCGGGATGGGCATGAATCCGCCCAGCACCAGGAAGGTGAACACCGCCCAGGGCGACTCGGCCATCTTCGCCTGCACGGTGGTGATGCCCTGCTCGATCGCCGGCAGCATGCCCAGCGCTTCGAACAGCGGCTTGATCGCCTCGAAGGCGTAGTGACCCAGTGCATAGCCAACCAGCGCGCCGAGCATCGAGCCGGCCAGGCTGAGGGTGGCGAACCACCAGCCGCGCTTGGGCTGGGCCACGCACATCGGCGCCAGCATCACCTCCGGCATCACCGGGAAAATGATCGCTTCGAAGAAACTCAACACCGTCAGGTAGGTCGGCGCGCGTTCGTGCGCCGCCCACTTCATCGCCCGCTCGTACAGCGGCCCGAAAATCTTCATGCAACCCTGCTCCGTGGATTAGTCGAGCATGCCAGACAGCAGCGGCACGAAGGTGACCGGCGCCAGCACGTGTTGTTCGATGCTGCCGTCGGCCTTGCGGTCCAGCTGCACCAGCGACTGCGCCCCGGGACCACCGACCGGCGCCACCAGCCGGCCGCCCTCGGCCAGCTGCTCGATCAGCGCGTCGACCAGTGCCGGCGCCGCCGCAGTGACCACGATGGCATCGAAGGGACCGTGCTCGGCCCAGCCGACGCGACCGTCGTCATGCTTGGTGCGGATGTTCATGCCCAGCGCACGGAAGCGCTTGCGCGCCTGGCGCAGCAGGTCGCCGATGCGCTCCACGGTGTAGACCTCCAGGCCCAGCGCACCGAGGATGGCGGCCTGGTACCCGGAACCGGTGCCCACTTCCAGCACGCGCTTGGGCGCGACCTGGAGGACCGCTTCGGTCATCCGCGCTACCACCCAGGGTTGAGAGATGGTCTGGCCGTGGCCGATGGGCAGCGCGGTATCCTCGTAGGCACGCGAGGCCAGCGCTTCGTCGATGAACAGATGGCGCGGCACCACCCGGATCGCGTTCAAGGTCGGCTCGTCGACGATGCCGGCTTCGCGCAGGCGGTCGACCAGACGGTCACGCACGCGCTGCGAGGTCATGCCGATACCCACAGCTTCCGGTTGCAGGCGCAGGCGTGGGCTCATGCCGGCTGGTCCAGGGCTGCGCTGAGGCCGCCGACCCAGCTGGCCACCTTCTCCAGCGCCTGGTAGCGGGTGAGGTCGACCTGGATCGGCGTGATCGAGATGTGG
This sequence comes from Stenotrophomonas sp. A3_2, assembly GCF_036624925.1. Classification (NCBI taxonomy): domain Bacteria; kingdom Pseudomonadati; phylum Pseudomonadota; class Gammaproteobacteria; order Lysobacterales; family Lysobacteraceae; genus Stenotrophomonas; species Stenotrophomonas sp. A3_2. The sequence continues at coordinate 224,257 of NZ_JAZKVY010000339.1, read as the reverse complement.
CCGGTGCGCACGGCGTGGAAATCGGTACCCGGGCCGGAGTCCTGCTCGCGGCCGGCCGGGCCGATCCAGTACACCTCGTTGCCGCGTGGATCCTTCTGCGCGATGCAGCCTTCGGCACGATGGCGGTTGCCGAGGCGCGTGACCTCGAAGCCCTTGACCTCGCTCCACGGCAGGTCCGGCACGTTGACGTTGAGGATGGTGTCGGCCGGCAGCGGGTCGGCCTTGAGCCGTGCAACGATCTCGACCGCGGCGCGCGCAGCGGTTTCGTAGTGCTTCGGATCGTGGTTGCGGCTGACCAGCGACACCGCCACGGCGGGCAGGCCCAGGAAGCGACCTTCCATCGCCGCCGAAACAGTGCCGGAATAGATCACGTCATCACCGAGGTTGGCGACGTTGTTGATGCCGGACACGACAATGTCGGGCTCGAATTCAAGCAGGCCGGTCAGCGCCAGGTGCACGCAGTCGGTCGGGGTGCCGGCCACCGAGACGGTGTAATGGTCGATGCGCTTGAGCCGTATCGGCAGATCCAGCGTCAGCGAGTTGCTGGCGCCGGAGCGATCGCGGTCGGGTGCGACCACCGTAACCTCGTGCCCAGCCTCGCGCAGGACCGAGGCAAGCATCCGGATGCCTGCAGCGTCGACACCATCGTCATTGCTGACCAGGATTCGCATCTTCGATTTAACCGCTTGATTTTCCAAGAATTCGATTCCGTCACCGTGCAGTGTAAGCGGGACCGCCGCGCTCCCCTGCGGAAGCCGTCGACCCTGCAAGCGCATCGTCTATTGTGCCGCATGCGAGCCGCCGGTCCTACCCTGCCGGCGGTCACGGCCGACATCGAACCGTCATAGGCAGACCTGCGCCGGCGGTTTACCCTGTGCGCATGTCGCACCCTGAAGACGAAGATCCCGCCGCGCTGTTCCGTGCGGCCATCGGCGAAGTGACGCCGCTGCGCAAGGATGCCGAGCCGGCACCTGCCGCGCCGCGACCGAAGCCGCGTGCGCGGATGGCCGAACGTGACGAGGCCGACGCCGCCGGCGAGTTCGCCCGGCTGCTGCGCGACAGCACCCCGCTGGAAGCCGGCGATGTGGCCAGCTATCGACGCGACAACCTGCCACCACGCCTGTTCCAGCGCCTCAAGCGTGGCCAGTACTCGGTGCAGGACGAGCTGGACCTGCACGGCGCCACCGTCGCGCAGGCGGAGACGCTGCTGCGCCAGTTCCTGCTAGAAGCGCATGCACACGAGTATGGCTGCGTGCGCATCATCCACGGCAAGGGCCTGCAAGCCGATGGCGGTGCGCCGGTGCTGAAGAACCTGGTTGACCGCCTGCTGCGGCTGCGCAACGACGTGCTGGCGTTCCATTCAGCGCCGGCCGGGCAAGGCGGGACCGGCGCGGTACTGGTGCTGCTGGCGCGGCGCTGAAAAAAGGGGACGCCATGAGTCCAGGTAGAGTCGACTGTCAGTCGACTGCTCTTCCAGCGGCAAGCGAATACCCCGCGCTGCGCGCGCAAGTCGACTGACAGTCGACTCTACCGCGCGCCCTGCTCAGGCCTGCGAGGCGTCTTCGACCGGGCCCAGCTCGTGCAGTACAGCGGTGGCGTAGCAGCCCGGCGGCAGCGCGAACGAGAGTTCCAGTACATCACTGGCCAGCCACTGATGCTGCAGCAGCGCCGGGCGCAGGCGCAGCGCGCGGCGCTCCTGTTTCAACCGTGCGTCTTCCAGGCCAGCGCGCAGCGCCTTCGATTCCTCGTCGTCCAGCGCGGCCAGCTCCAGCTCACGTGCAGCGTCGGCGCTGCGCAGCTCGCCTTCGCCCCACAACGGTGCGCTGGGATGGATGTCGAACCGCGCGAGGCGCTCGGCCAGCACGTCGGTGTACGGCTCGGGGCCGAACACGCTGCGACTGCCGTCCAGCATCCACACTTCGCCCTCCAGTGGCTGATCCCAGCTGCCCTGCTCCACGCGCGCGGCCAGCACGCGGTTGAACAGCGCCGAACGGGCGGCAGACAACAGCAGCGAACGCTGGTCCTTGCGCATGCGGCGGCCCCCGAACATCGCCAATGCGGCCGGCACGTTGCCGCCGTCGCGGCCGAAGCGCTGCTCACCGAACCAGTTCGGCAGGCCCCGGCTGGCAATCTGCTGCAAACGCTCACTGATCGCTGCAGCATCGCCCCGCACCTGGCGCAGCACCAGCTTGAAGCGGTTGCCGGCCAAGGCGCCGCGCTGCAGCTTGCGGTTGTGCCAGGTGGCTTCGAGCACTTCGATCTCATCACTGGCCAGCTCGGCCAGATCCGGAGCAATGCGCTTGGGCAGGTGCACGCTGAAGCGCTGGGTGGTGACCGCATGGCGGTCCTTCATGCCGGCGTAGCTCACCGCCATTTCCGGCAGGCCGGCCCACTTGGCCAGCAGCTTGGCCACATGCACGGTGTTGGCACCGCGCTTGCGGATGTGCAGCAGCAGGTGCTCGCCCTCGCCAGTGGCCTCGAACGCCGGCAACTCGTCGACCTGGAAATCCTCCGGCGTGGTGCGGATGCGCGCCGACAGCAACGGCGCACCAAACGCAAGCGGCAGCGGGATCATGCCGCCACCAGCAGCACCACCGCCTGTGCGGCGATGCCTTCTCCACGGCCGGTAAAGCCCAGCTTCTCCGAGGTGGTGGCCTTGACGCTGACCGCATCCAGCGGCAGCTGCAGCAGCGCACCGATGCGCTCACGCATGGCCAGCGCATGCGGACCGACCTTCGGACGCTCGCAGATCACGGTGATGTCGGTGTTGCCGACGCGCCAGCCACGCTCGCGCAGCAGGCTGTCGCAATGGCGGACGAAATCGCTGCTGTCAGCGCCCTTCCAGCGGTCATCACTCGGCGGGAAGTGCTGGCCGATGTCACCCAGCGCCAGCGCACCGAGCATCGCGTCGCACAGGGCATGCAGGATCACGTCGCCGTCGCTGTGCGCGAGCACGCCACAGCTGTGCGGCACGTTCACCCCACCGAGCATGATGTGATCGCCCTCACCGAAGGCATGGACGTCGTAGCCCTGGCCGATGCGGACGGGCGGGAACGGTGCGGTGCTCATGGATGCAACCCTTGCAGCAGGGCCGCGCGGGCAATCAGCCGGCGCGGCGGGAAAGTACGAATTCGAACCGGTCGAGATCGGCCGGAGTGGTTACCTTGAAGTTGTCCTCGCTGCCTTCCACCAGCAGCGGGCGCTGGCCCTGGCGCTCCATGGCCATGGCCTCGTCGGTGACTTCGACACCGGCGGCAGCGGCTTCGGACAGCGCGCGGCTGAGCTGGTGGCGGCGGAACAGCTGCGGCGTCAATGCACGCCACAGGCGCTCGCGCGGCTCGGTGCCATCGATGCCACCGTCATCGCCCGCGCGCTTGAGGGTGTCGCGCACCGGTGCGGCCAGGATCGCCCCGACCGGGTCGGCACGACCGACTTCAAGCAGGCGGCCAAGGTCGGCCAGCGACAGGTTGGGCCGGGCCGCATCATGGACCAGCACGAACTCATCGGCACGCACCGAGTCCGGCAGGGCCTGCAGCCCGGCCAGCACCGAGGCGGCACGGGTCGCGCCGCCGATGCAGGTCAGCACCGGCTTGCCGGCCCATTCACTCCAGCCAGGCCAGTCACCGTCGTCCTGTCCGATCACCACCATTGCGCCGGCCACGGCCGGGTGCGCCAGCAGCGCGTCCAGGGTATGGGCGAGCAGGATCTGCCCGCCGGCCTGCAGGTACTGTTTGGGCAGCGGTGCGCCGAAGCGGGCGCCACGGCCGGCGGCCGGAACCACCACCCAGATCGCCCCACTCATGGCACGTCCGCCGGATGATCGCCGACCTGGGCGCTGACACCTGGCGCAGGTTGCGCCGGTTGGACCGGCGCATCCTCGACCACACGGTAGAACTTCTCGCCAGGCTTGATCATGCCCAGCTCGCTGCGCGCGCGCTCCTCGATGGCGGACTGGCCTTCCTTGAGGTCCTTCACTTCGGCGGCCAGCGCGTCGTTGCGCTGCTGCAGGCCCTCGTTGTCCCGCTCCTGGTTGGCGACCTGGGCTTCGAGCATCATCACTTCACCCGAATTGCCCGGACCGAACCAGAAGCGGTACTGCAGCCAGCCCAGCAACAGGGCCAGCACCAGCAGCATCCAGCGCCAGTCGCGCATCGGCTCAGCGCTTCAGCGAAACGAACGCGTCACGACCGGCGTAACGCGCGCCGGCGCCGAGGGCTTCCTCGATGCGCAGCAGCTGGTTGTACTTGGCCACGCGATCGCTGCGGCACAGCGAGCCGGTCTTGATCTGGGTGGCGGTGGTAGCCACGGCGATGTCAGCGATGGTGGTGTCTTCGGTTTCGCCCGAGCGGTGCGAGACCACGGCGGCATAGCCGGCGCGGTCGGCCATGGCGATCGCTTCCAGGGTTTCGCTGAGGGTGCCGATCTGGTTGACCTTGATCAGGATCGCGTTGGCGGTGCCCGAGTCGATGCCTTCCTGGAAAATCTTCGGGTTGGTCACGAACAGGTCGTCACCGACCAGCTGCACCTTCTTGCCGATGCGGTCGGTCAGCAGCTTCCAGCCAGCCCAATCGTTCTCGGCCAGGCCATCCTCAATCGTGATGATCGGGTACTGCGCGGCCCAGTCAGCGAGGAAGTCGACGAACTGCTCGGAAGTCAGGCGCTTGTTCTCGCCGACCAGGTTGTACTTGCCGTTCTCGAAGAATTCGCTTGACGCCACGTCCAGGCCCAGCAGCACGTCTTCACCGGCGGTGTAGCCGGCCTTGCCGATCGCTTCGAGGATGGTGTCCAGCGCTTCGACGTTGCTGCGGAAGTCCGGCGCGAAACCGCCTTCGTCGCCCACCGCCGTGCTCAGGCCGTGGCCCTTCAGCACCGACTTCAGCGAATGGAAGATTTCGGTGCCGGCGCGCAGCGCTTCGGAGAACGAGGTGAAGCCGACCGGCAGCACCATGAACTCCTGGAAGTCCACGTTGTTGTCGGCATGCGCACCGCCGTTGATGATGTTCATCATCGGCACCGGCAGCGACGGGGTAACGCCGGTCTTGGCGGCCAGGTACTGCCACAGCGCCTGCTTGTTCGATGCAGCGGCGGCGTGCGCGGCGGCCATCGAAACACCCAGCAGCGCGTTGGCGCCCAGGCGGCCCTTGTTCTCGGTGCCATCAAGATCGATCAGGCGACGGTCGAGGCCGGCCTGGTCGGTGGCTTCAAAACCCTTCAGCGCGTTGGCGATGGTGGTGTTGACGTTGTCGACGGCCTTGCGCACGCCCTTGCCCAGGTAACGGGTCTTGTCGCCATCACGCAGCTCGACCGCTTCCTTGGTGCCGGTCGAGGCGCCGGAGGGAACCGCGGCACGACCGAACGAACCGTCCTCCAGGATGACTTCGGCTTCCAGCGTGGGATTGCCACGGCTGTCGAGGATTTCACGGGCGTGGATGCTGCGGATCGTACTCATGGTCGGGCCGGTTACCTGTCTGGAGAGGGGGCGACAAAACGAATGCCGCGTGATTATCCCCGGCTGCCCGCCACTTGCCAAATGGCGTGGGCGCCGTCAGGCCAGAGTGGCCCCGATCACCATCAGGATCAACGACACCATCACCACCAGCAGGCCACCAGCAATGGCCGCCACTACGCCGCCGCGGCGGCAACGCCAGGCCATCACCATCGCCACCAGGCTGCCAACGAAGGACAGCACGAGCATGGCCAGTGCAGCCCAGATCCAGTACTGCATGGCCTGCATGCCATGGCTGCCATCCCCGGGCGAACCGAAACTGGCGGCGAAGGCGAATACAGCTGCCACCAGGCCGGCCCAGGCAAGAACAGCCAGCGCCAGCGCGATCAGGCCCCAGGGCCGATCACGGGTTGCCAGGGTCGCATTCATCAAAACAGCCCGTAGAACAGGGCGCCAAGCCACAGCGACAGCAGGATGATCGCCAACCCGGCGGCCACCTTGCCACGGTTCAGGCGCCAGGCCAGTACGGCGGCAGCGACGCATCCCACGGCGCCGACCAGCTCTGCAACCTGCAGCGCAATGAAGTACACGCGCAGATTGAGCGCGCTGCCGCCATCACCTGGTGGGCGCACTGACGCGGCGCCGATCAGCACCAGACCGAACATGCCCACGGTGAACAGCACGGCCAGGCCCAGTGCGATCAGGCCCCAGGGCCACTGTTTCCAGTGCCGGCGGCGGCGCTGGTTTTCCAGCGCCAGCCACGGGTCACGACTCACGCGAAGCGCGAGAAGCCGTGCTTCTTGGTCACCGCGTCCAGTTCCATCAGGGTCTCGAGCAGGGCTTCCATCTGGTCCAGCGGCCATGCATTGGGGCCATCGGACAGCGCCTTGGACGGGTCCGGATGGGTCTCGGCGAACAGGCCGGAGATGCCTACCGCCACGGCGGCACGGGCCAGCACCGGCACGTGCTCACGCTGGCCACCGGAACTGGTGCCCTGCCCGCCCGGCAGCTGCACCGAATGGGTAGCGTCGAACACCACCGGGCAACCGGTCTCGCGCATCACCGCCAGCGAACGCATGTCGCTGACCAGATTGTTGTAGCCGAAGCTGGCACCACGCTCGCAGACCATGATCTGCTCGTTGCCGGTGGCCTTGGCCTTCTCCACGACCGGCTTCATGTCCCAAGGCGCCAGGAACTGGCCCTTCTTGATGTTGACCGGCTTGCCGGCCGAGCACACCTTGCGGATGAAGTCGGTCTGGCGGACCAGGAACGCCGGGGTCTGCAGCACATCCACCACCGAGGCCACCTCATCCATCGGGGTGTACTCGTGGACGTCGGTCAGCACCGGCACGCCGATCTGCTTCTTCACTTCGGCCAGCACCTTCAGGCCCTCTTCCATGCCCGGGCCGCGGAATGCGGTACCCGAAGTGCGGTTGGCCTTGTCGAAGCTGGACTTGAAGATGAAGTTGACGCCGAGCTTGTCGGTGATCTCCTTCAGCTTGCCGGCGGTATCGAGCTGCAGCTGCATCGACTCGATCACGCAGGGGCCGGCGATCAGGAACAGGGGCTGGTCCAGCCCGACCTCGAATCCACACAGTTTCATGGCGTTTCCTTGTTGTCCGCAGCACCGGACGGGCCGGTGCGCTGGGGGTTGAAGCATGCAGGATGGGGGCCGAAGCCCCCATTCACAAGTCAGGCGCGCGCTTCGGAAAGCAGCTTGCCGCCGGCCTTGCGCTCGCGCGCGGCACGGATGAAACCGATGAACAGCGGGTGGCCGTCACGCGGCGTGGACAGGAATTCCGGGTGCGCCTGGCAGGCCAGGAACCACGGGTGGGCATCGCGCGGCAGCTCGACCACTTCCACCAGGGTGTCGTCCATCGACTTGCCCGCGATCACCAGGCCCGCATCTTCCAGCTGGGTGCGGTAGCGGTTGTTGAACTCGTAGCGGTGGCGGTGGCGCTCGGCGACCACGTCCTTGCCGTACAGCTCGCGGGCCAGCGTGCCCGGCTTCAGGCGTTGTTCCTGCAGGCCCAGGCGCATGGTGCCGCCGAGGTCGCTCTTGTCGTCACGCTTCTCGACATCGCCGCTGGCGGTGCGCCATTCGGTGATCAGGCCGATCACCGGGTTCGGCGACTGGCGATCGTTCTCGGTGCTGTTGGCACCTTCCAGGCCGACCACGTTGCGCGCGTAATCGACCACCGCCGCCTGCATGCCGTAGCAGATGCCGAAGTACGGCACCTGCTGCTCGCGGGCGAACTTCGAGGTCAGCACCTTGCCTTCAAAGCCGCGGTCACCGAAGCCACCCGGTACCAGGATGCCGTCGACATCGGCCAGTGCAGCCATGTCGGTGCCTTCCAGGTCCTGTGCTTCCAGCCACTTCAGGTTGACCTTGGTGCGCTGGCGCAGGCCACCGTGCTTCAGTGCCTCGCCGACCGACTTGTAGGCATCCTGGTGATCGACGTACTTGCCGACCACGGCGATGGTCACTTCGTCCAGCGGGTGCAGGGTCGCATCGACCGCGTCTTCCCACATCGAAAGATCGACCGGACCGGCCTTGTCGGCCAGCTTCAGCTGGTTCACCACGATTTCGTCCAGGCCCTGTGCATGCAGGCCAGACGGGATGCGGTACAGCACGTCCACGTCCGGCACGCTGATCACTGCACGCTCGGAGACGTTGGTGAACTGGGCGATCTTGCGGCGCTCCGAATCCGGCACCGCCTGCTCGGAGCGGCACAACAGCACGTCCGGCTGGATGCCGATCGAGCGCAGTTCCTTCACCGAGTGCTGGGTCGGCTTGGTCTTCAGCTCACCGGCGGCACCGATGTACGGCACCAGGGTGAGGTGCATGAACAGCGCCTTCTCCGGGCCGCGCTCGGTGCGCACCTGGCGGATCGCTTCCAGGAACGGCAGCGACTCGATGTCGCCCACGGTGCCGCCGATCTCGACCAGTGCCACGTCGTAGCCTTCGGTGGCTTCGTCGATGCAGCGACGGATCTCGTCGGTGATGTGCGGAATGACCTGCACGGTCGCGCCCAGGTAGTCGCCGCGGCGCTCCTTGCGGATCACGTTCTCGTAGATGCGCCCGGTGGTGACCGAGTTCTTGCGGCTCAGGCGGGTGCGCACGAAGCGCTCGTAGTGGCCCAGGTCGAGGTCGGTCTCCGCGCCGTCGTCGGTGACGTAGACCTCACCGTGCTGGAACGGGCTCATGGTGCCCGGGTCGACGTTGATGTACGGGTCGAGCTTCATCATCGTGACCTTCAGGCCACGGGCTTCAAGAATGGCGGCCAGCGACGCGGCGGCAATGCCTTTGCCGAGCGAGGACACCACGCCGCCGGTTACGAAAATCAAGGGAGTCATGGCTGCAAGCATCCTGTCTGGAAATGGAAAACGGCAGCACCACGCGCACCCGGAGGGCGGGCATGGTGCTCAGAGGGGGTTTTCCGGTTCGCTGAGGCAGCGAGGGAGGTGCGGATCCGTGCGGCGGCAGGCGCCGGACCGGAACCATCGTGCGAGGTCGGGGCGGCCGTGCCGGCCAAATCGACCGTCACCTGCGACCCGCCATGCTGGAAGCCACGCTTGGCCGCTCCAGCCCATTCGCAAATGGTGGACACGCACTTACTCCCGGAAAGCCATAGTTTACAGATTGATGGCCGCCAACCCAAGGGGCAGACGCCACGTTCCCAAAAAGAAACGCCCCGCTGAGCGGGGCGTTCCGGAGCGCAGCCCTGGTCGCAAGGGCGCCTGGCAGGTTGCGGGATCAGCGCTTCTTGCGCGCTTCCTCTTCCTCTTCCTGCTGCGGGGCCGGCTGGCCCTGCGCCTTCATTTCGGCATTGGCCTGGGCCCGACGCTTGGCCTTGGCATCGGCCTCGGCCTGCGCCTTGTCGGCCTGGTCACCCTGCTGCGGGGCCGGCTGGCCGGCGTTCTGCGCCATCACCAGCGGCACCGCAACGGCGGCAGCGGCCAGGATCGCAATGGTCAGCAACTTCTTCATGAGGTCCTCCTCGCGGTACGGCTTGGATGTTTCGACCCAACGGGGGTCGCCGGCGTTCAGATTCCAGCGGCTGCCATTTTACCCCCTCTGCGTCGCCGAGACTGAACCGCAGGCGTGCAAAATCCCGTGCCAGACCCCACACTTGCCCGTCGCTCCAAGCTTTCGAAGACAGATGAACGCCCGTTATAACGCCGCCGATATTGAAGTCCTGTCCGGCCTTGACCCGGTCAAGCGCCGTCCCGGCATGTATACCGACACCGCGCGCCCGAACCACCTGGCGCAGGAAGTGATCGACAACTCGGTGGACGAGGCCCTCGCCGGCCACGCCCGCTCGATCGAGATCACCCTGTACAAGGACGGCAGCGTGGAGGTCAGCGATGACGGCCGCGGCATGCCGGTGGACATCCATCCCGAAGAAAAGATCCCGGGCGTCGAGCTGATCCTCACCCGCCTGCATGCCGGCGGCAAGTTCAGCAACAATAACTACACCTTCTCCGGTGGTCTGCACGGCGTCGGCGTCAGCGTGGTCAACGCGCTGTCGACCCTGGTGGAAGTGCACATCAAGCGCGACGGTGCCGAACACCGCATCACCTTCCGCAATGGCGACCGCGCCACACCGCTGGAAGTAGTTGGCAGCGTCGGCAAGAAGAACACCGGTACCCGCGTGCGCTTCTGGCCGGACCCGAAGTACTTCGATACGCCGAAGTTCGCGGTGCGCGCGCTCAAGCACCTGCTGCGCGCCAAGGCCGTGCTGTGCCCGGGCCTGACCGTGAAGCTGACCGATGAAGCCACCGGTGAAGTCGATACCTGGTACTACGAAGACGGCCTGCGCGATTACCTGAAGCTGGAGCTGGGTGATCGCGAGATGCTGCCGGCCGAGCTGTTCGTCGGCAGCCTGAAGAAGGACACCGAGGTCGTGGACTGGGCAGTGGCCTGGCTGCCGGAAGGCGAGCTGGTGCAGGAAAGCTACGTCAACCTGATCCCCACCGCCCAGCACGGCACCCATGTCAACGGCCTGCGTACCGGCCTGACCGAGGCGCTGCGCGAGTTCTGCGACTTCCGCAACCTGCTGCCGCGTGGCGTCAAGCTGGCCCCGGAAGACGTGTGGGACCGCGTGTCGTTCGTGCTGTCGCTGAAGATGACCGACCCGCAGTTCAGCGGCCAGACCAAGGAACGCCTGTCCTCACGCCAGGCGGCCGGCTTCATCGAAGGTGCCGCCCATGATGCCTTCAGCCTGCTGCTCAACCAGAACGTGGAGCTGGGCGAGAAGATCGCGCAGATCGCCATCGAGCGCGCCAGCGCCCGCCTGAAGACCGAAAAGCTGGTCGTCCGCAAGAAGGTCACCCAGGGCCCGGCCCTGCCCGGCAAGCTGGCCGACTGCATCAGCCAGGACCTGTCGCGCACCGAGCTGTTCCTGGTGGAAGGTGATTCGGCAGGCGGCAGCGCCAAGCAGGCCCGCGACAAGGATTTCCAGGCCATCATGCCGTTGCGCGGCAAGATCCTGAACACCTGGGAGGTTTCCTCCAACAGCGTGCTGGCCTCGGAAGAAGTGCACAATCTGGCGATCGCGATCGGCTGCGACCCGGGCAAGGACGACATCAGCGGCCTGCGCTACGGCAAGGTCATCATCCTGGCCGACGCGGACTCCGACGGCCTGCACATCGCAACACTGCTGACCGCGCTGTTCCTCAGGCACTTCCCTGCGCTGGTCGATGCCGGCCACGTGTTCGTGGCCATGCCGCCACTGTTCCGCATCGACGTGGGCAAGCAGGTGTTCTATGCCCTGGACGAGGAAGAAAAGCGCTCGATGCTGGACAAGATCGAACGCGAGAAGATCAAGGGCGCCATCAACGTGACCCGCTTCAAGGGCCTGGGCGAGATGAACCCGCCTCAGCTGCGTGAATCGACCATCCACCCCGATACGCGCCGGCTGGTGCAGCTGACCGTGGACGATCGCGAGCAGACAAGTTCGCTGATGGACATGCTGCTGGCCAAGAAGCGCGCCTCCGACCGCAAGGGCTGGCTGGAGTCGAAGGGCGACCTGGCTTCGCTGGAAGTCTGACTCCCGCAGCCCTCCTGTAGAGCCGAGCCCACGCTCGGCTGCATTCCGCGCCGTGCCGGGCAGCCGAGCATCGGCTCGGCTCTACAGAGATCCCACCCCCATCGGCAAACCCGGCGGCGCCATAATGCGCGTCCATCCGTGTGGACCAACGTATTGGCCAGCCACTCCCTGCTGTTTCCCGGCCTGCCGCTGCACAGCGCGCGCCTCGTCCTGAGCCCGATCCGCCGCGACGATGCGGCCGCCCTGTTCGCAATCCAGTCCGATCCGGACGTGATGCGGTTCTGGAACCATCCTGCATGGACACGACCGTCCGAGGCACGCGCGCAGATCGACGATGACCTGGCGGCACAGGCCACCGGCACCCAGCTCAAGCTGGCCGTGCGCGAAACGCTGGACGGCCCGTTGCTGGGCATCTGCGTGGTGTTTGCGTTGGACCGCGATGCGGCACGCGCCGAGATCGGCTACCTGCTGGCACCGGATCGCCAGGGCCAGGGCTACATGCACGAGGCCCTGCAGCAGGTACTGGCCTACCTGTTCGGCACCCTCCACCTGCATCGCGTGGAAGCCGAGATCGACCCGCGCAACGCACCCTCCGCGCACGTGCTCGAACGCCTGGGCTTCCGCCGCGAGGGAGTGCTGCGCCAGCGCTGGCGGATCCAGGGGGAACTGGCCGACTCGGCCGTCTATGGCCTGCTGGCCGATGACGAAGCGGCCGCCACCCTGCCCGCTTGACCCAATCTGGCCAGTAGCGGGCTCAACGCACGGCCATGCCTTTGGACACATACGACATGGGCCGCCACCGGCCTAGCATCGGAATCCCCTTCCGCTGCCCACCCGGTGCCATGAAGTCCCTGCTGCACACTGCCGCGCTCTGCGTCGGCCTGCTCATCGCCCCAGCCAGCGTGCTGGCCGCGCCTGATGCCGACGCCAAGCCCGACCCGAAAGACGACAAGACCGAGGCACCTGCGCTGCCCGCCGATGCCTCAGCCCGCCAGAGCATGCGCCTGGCCGGCCGCACCCTGGACTACACCGCCACCGTCGGCACCCTGCCGGTACGCGATGCCAAGGGCAAGGTGATCGCCGATGTGGTGTTCACCGCCTATACGATGCCGGGTAAGGACCGGCCGGTGACCTTCGCGCTCAATGGCGGTCCCGGCGCGTCGTCGGTGTACCTCAACATGGGCGCGATCGGACCCAAGGTGGTGACCTTCGGCTCCGAGGGTGACAGCGCGTCGGCGCCGGCGACCCTGCACGACAACCCCGGCACCTGGCTGGACTTCACCGACCTGGTGTTCATCGATCCGGTCGGCACCGGCTTCAGCCGCGCGCGGATCGGCGACGATGAAGCGAAGAAGGCACTGTACAACCCCAGCGCCGACATCGAATACCTGTCACGCTCGATCTACGACTGGCTGCTGCGCAACCAGCGCATGGCGTCGCGCAAGTACCTGACTGGCGAGAGCTACGGCGGCTATCGCGGCCCGCGCATCACCCACTACCTGCAGACCCGGCTGGGCGTGGCGATGAACGGCCTGGTACTGGTCTCGCCGCACCTGAGCCCGACCCTGGAAGACAACGCCGATGTCTCGCCGATGGCGTGGATGCAGACCCTGCCGTCGATCGCCGCCGCGCACCTGGAGCGCCAGGGCAAACTGACCGATGCAGCGATGCGCGAAGTAGTGGAATACACCCGTGGCGACTACGCCACCGCCCTGATGAAAGGCCGTAGCGATCCGCAGGCAACCGAGGCGATGCTGCGCCGGGTGACCGAACTGACCGGGCTGGACCCGCAGTTCGTGCGCCGTGCCGGTGGTCGGCTGGAAACCCAGGCCTACCTGCGTGAAGTGTTCCGCGACAAGGGCACGCTGGGCAGCCGCTACGATTCCAACGTAACCGCGTTCGATCCATTCCCGAACGATCCGGAGCAGCGCGCCAACGATCCGCTGCTGGACAGCATCATCGCGCCGACCACCACGGCGATGGTCGACTTCGTGACGCGCGTGGTCGGCTGGAAGGTGGATGCGCGGTACCAGGCGCTGAACTACGACGTGAACCGGCTGTGGGATCGCAATGGCGAGCTGCGCGATGGCGCGGTGACCCAGCTGCGCCAGGCCGTGGCGATCGACCCGCACCTGCAGGTGCTGATCGTGCATGGCTGGAACGACCTGTCGTGCCCGTTCATGGGTTCGATCCTGACCGTGGACCAGATGCCGACGATGGGCAGCAATCCGGACCGGGTGCAGGTGCGCAGTTATCCGGGCGGGCACATGTTCTACAGCCGGGCCGACAGCCAGGCGGCGTTCCGGAATGATGTGAAGGCGCTGTTCCAGCGCAATTGATGGGTGGTGGCGGCCGGGCCTGCGGCCCGGCACCCGCTGGATCAACGGCAACGGCAAGGTCCACGGCAAGATCAACTGCAAAAAGCGGGCTTCCTGAGTGCTGGCGAGGTGGGGTGGGTTTTAAGGGCACCCCCGGCAAACCGCCCAGGGGGGGGGGGGGGGGCCCCAACCGGGGCCCCAAGGGGCCCTCCAACCCCCCCCCCCCCCGCCGCTGACAGGTGCCTGCTGCTGTTGTGGGTGCCGACCGTTGGTCGGCACGCTTGGATACAGAGGAATGATCTGCCATGAAAAAAGCCCGCCGGTATCCGGCGGGCTTTTTCGTTTGCAACCCTGGCGTGGCGATCAGGTCCAGCCGAACAGCTCGAACAGCTTCAGGATCAGGTACGCACAGCCGCCGGCCGCCGGGATGGTCAGGATCCAGGCCCAGACGATGCGCTCGATCACGCCGAACTTCAGCGAACGCGGGTTCTTGGCGAAGCCGACACCCATGATCGCGGTGGAGATGCTGTGCGTGGTCGAGACCGGCATGCCGAAGTGGGCCGCCAGGGTCAGGATGGTGGCCGAGCTGGTCTCCGCGGCGAAGCCGTGGATCGGGTGCAGCTTGACCATCTTGTGGCCCAGGGTCTTGATGATTTTCCAGCCACCCGAAGCGGTACCGGCCGCCATCACCACCGCGCAGGTCAGCACGATCCACATGGCGATGCCGTCACCGGCGTGCGCGTCCGGGTGCATGAAGGCCAGCCAGGACGGCAGATCGTTCAGTGCGCCGGTGGCTTCGGCACCAATCAGGGTCATCGCGATGATGCCCATGGTCTTCTGCGCGTCGTTGTGGCCGTGGGCGAAGCCCATGTAGGCCGCCGAGGCGATCTGCGCCTTGCCGAAGAAGGCATTGACGATGCGCGGGCGGGCCAGGCGGCCGATGGCGCCACCGACCTTGGCCAGGCCGGCGATCAGCGCCCACAGCAGCACCATCACCACAATGCCGAGCAGGAAGCCGGCGATCGGCGAGGTGATCATCGGCACGAACACCTTCCACAGCAGGCCCTTGTTCTGCGCCCAGCTGCCCAGGCGCTCGGACCAGATCAGGGCATCCCAGTTGTTGTGGGCCGCAGCCAGGCCGGCGCCGCAGAGGCCGCCGATCAGCGCGTGCGAGGACGAGGACGGCAGTCCCTTCCACCAGGTGATCAGGTTCCAGATGATGCCGCCCAGCAGCGCGCACAGGATCACCTGCGGGGTGACTTCCACCACGTTGGTGTTGAGCAGGCCCGAGGCGATGGTCAGCGCCACCGCCGTACCGGTCAGCGCACCGATGAGGTTCATGAAGGCGGCCAGCATCACCGCCCAGCCGGGCGAGAGCACCTTGGTCGCCACTACGGTGGCAATGGAATTGGCAGTGTCGTGGAAGCCGTTGATGAACTCGAAGACGAGCGCGGCCAGGATCACTACCAGGACAAGGGTCAACATGCGGCGGCGTCCGTCAGCTGTTCTTCAACACGATCTGGTACGCCACCACGCCAGCCTCGCGGCAACGGTCGATGGCCTTTTCCAGGATCTCGAAGAATTCCTTCAGCAGGAACATCTGCAGGTTGTCCAGGCGACCGGAGTAGATGTCGCGGTACAGCTCAAGCATCAGGCGGTCGGCCTCGTTCTCCAGCGAGCGCAGCTTCTCGTTCAGCGCGGTCATCCGGTCCAGGTTCATGTGGCGCAGGTCGGCCACCATCTCCACCACCACGCCGGCGGCCTGCTCCAGCATCGCCGCGCGCGGCGCGAAGTCGATGTGCTCCAGGTGGGTCGTGGCCAGCGAATAGCGATCGGCGAACTTCTCGATCTGCTTCGGAATCTTGTACAGGGCCGAACCCAGCGCTTCGATGTCTTCGCGCTCGATGGGGGTCATGAAGCTGTCCACCAGCGCCTGGCTGATCTTGTCCGAGGCCGCGCGTTCGCGCAGGCGGGCCAGCTTGAAGGCGTCCAGCGCGGGCTGGCGGTCGGCCTCGCGCAGCATGGAATGCAGCGCCTTGGCGGCATCGGAAGCCGCGACAGCAGCCTCATCGAGCAGGGTGTAGAACTGTTTGCCGGAACCGAAAATGGTCTGCAGAGAGAACATTGAGAAACCTGTCAGCCGTCGCGGGAAGGACGGCACCAGAGCGAATTATGACGGCTAGATGACCATCACGGGTATCCCCGCGCCCTTTCCGGGCTCTGGGAGCCCCAACCTGAACAGGCGGTTGCCACCCTGCCACGCCCCTTTGCTAAGATGCCAGCGCGCCTTCAGGCGCACCTTATGGACGACGACCCTTATCCCCCTGCGCCGCGCCGGACCCCGTTCCTGAGCGCCTGCCGCCATCGCAAGCACCCGCCCTCCCTGCCACCAACCGGGGACGACGCCCGTGTTTGAAATGATCCTGATTGTCTTCGCGCTGGTTCTGCTGAACGGCTTCTTCGCCATGTCCGAGATGTCGGTCATGACCTCGCGCAAGAGCCGCCTGAAGCAGATGGCCGCCACCTCCAAGCGCGCCGCCAAGGCGCTGGAGCTGTCGGAGAAGCCGGAGAGCTTCCTGTCCACCGTGCAGATCGGCATCACCGTGATCGGCGTACTCACCGGCTACCTCGGTGGTGATGCGATCGGCGACGCGATCGCCGGCTGGCTGCAGGGCCTGATGCCCGGCTTTGCGTACGCGCGCGAAGTAGGCACCGCCCTGGCGGTCTCGCTGATCACCTTCATCACGCTGATCTTCGGCGAACTGGTGCCCAAGCGCCTGGCCCTGACACGTTCCGAGGCCATTGCCGGCCTGGTCGCGATGCCGATGAGCTGGCTGGCCAGGCTCGCCCTGCCCTTCGTCTGGCTCCTGTCCAAGACTACCCAGCTGGTGCTGAAGGTGCTGGGCCTGGGCAAGGACGAGGCCGCGCAGGTGACTGAAGAAGAGATCCGGATGCTGGTGGCCGAGAGCCACGAGGCCGGCGTGATCGACGCCCACGAGCGCGACATGATGAACCGCGTCATGCGCCTGGGCGACCGCACCGCCGACAGCCTGATGACGCCGCGCAACCGCATCGCCTGGCTCGACACCCAGGCCGGGCTGGAGCGCAATCTGGACATCATGGCCGAGCACGAGTTCTCCCGTTACCCGGTGTACCGCGACAACGACATGGACGTGGTCGGCGTGCTGGAGCTGAAATCGCTGGCCACGCGCATGGCGCGCGGCGACAACGCGCTGTTCCAGACTCTGCGCGAACCGCTGTACGTCTCCGAATCGACCCACGCGATGAAGCTGCTGGAGATCTTCCGCGAGGAACAGCAGTCGATGGCGCTGGTGGTGGACGAGTACGGCGAGATCCAGGGCCTGGTGACCATCAGCGACCTGATGGGCGCCGTGGTCGGCCGCCTGCAGGCGGTCGAGAATGCCGACGAGGACGCCCTGGTGGTGACCCGCGAGGACGGCTCGCTGCTGGTGGACGGCTCGCTGCCGATCGAAGACCTGCGCGAGCTGATCGGAAGCAACGACCTGCCCGATGCCGAGGACGGCGATTACTACACGCTGGCCGGCATGTGCATCCACTACTTCGGCCGCATCCCGCACGCAGGCGAGTACTTCGACTGGGCCGGCTGGCGCTTCGAGGTGGTCGACCTGGACGGTGCGCGGGTGGACAAGCTGCTGCTGCGCACGTTGTCCGACGAGCAGGCCGATGAGCTCACCGCCTGAGACCGGCCAGGGCCAGGGCGCTCAGCGCGCGGCCTACCGCAACGAGGGCATCCGCACCCTGCTGGAGATGTTCGCCTCCGGCGATCCCGCCGAGCACATGCCGCTCGGCCAGATCCTCAGCAACCTGCAGCAGAGCGCGTTCGGCGTGTTCCTGTTCGTGGCGATCCTGCCCTCGTTCATCCCGATCCCGGGCATGGGGGGTGCGGTCAGCGGCCCACTGGTGGTCCTGATCGGCCTGCAGATGCTGTGTTGCCTGCGCCGCCCCTGGCTGCCCGGTTTCATTGCCCGACGCGGGCCGAAGCGCGGCACCATGCACCGCTTCCTGGACCGTATCGATCGCCCGTTGCGGCGGCTGGACAGGATGCTGAAGCCACGCCTGCCGCAGCTACTGACACCGCTGCCCGCACACGCGTTCACTGGCCTGCTGCTGGTGTTGCTGGGCCTGCTGCTGTCGTTGCCGATTCCGTTCACCAACTTTCTGTTCGGCTTCCAGCTGCTGCTGTTCTCGCTGGCGCTGCTGGAACGCGATGGTGCGCTGATGCTGTTCAACTGGATCGCCGCACTGGTGGCGATCGCGTTCTTCGGCTTCAGTTCGGGGCAGCTGGTGGGCTATACAGTGGAGCTGTTCCAGCGCTGGTTCTGAAGCGGCATCCGGTAGAGCCGGCCGCTGGCCGGCTGCCACGTTTCCAGGGTGGCCGGCCCGCGGCCGGCACTACCAATACCGGACATCGGTCATCACCGAAGATCGATGAAGCCGTTGTCGGCCAGCGCCGCCGGTTCGTCCTGCACCGCCGACAGCACGAAGCTCAATGCCTTGCCCAGCAGCGTGCCCGGGCCATCCCAGTATTCGGCGCTCTCGGCGCGCACGTGGATCAGGCGCAGGTTCGGATCGTCCTTGCCACCCGGGAAGAACAGTTTCATCGCCGGCGACCACAGCTCCTCGATCTTCGCGCGGTCATCGACGACGCGGGCACGCCCGGCCACCGAGACATAGGTGTTGTTCGAGGGCGAGGCATACGCCACGTTGACCCGCGGGTCGAGCGCGATCTCGGCCACCTTCGGGCTGTCGGCGGTGATGACGAACCACAGGTCGCCGTCAAAGGCGACCTGCTGGGTGGCCAGCGGCCGACTGTAGAGCCGTCCGTCGACGCCGGTGGTGGTGAACATGGCCACCTCCACATCCTTGATCAGTTCGGCCAGCTGGTTGACGTGTTCGGCACGGGTGTCGGCCATGTGGGGGACTCCATCGGAATGAGCCCCCATCAGACCGGGCACGGCCGCAACAGCCCGTGACGCAATTGTTCAGCCCGCGTGGCGGGCGTGCCAGGCCTGCATGGTCAGTTCGAACGAGCGCAAGCGCGCGCGGTGGTCGTACAGGTTGGCGGTGAGCATCAGCTCGTCGGGCTTGTGCCGTTCGACAAACGCAGCGATGCCCTCCCCGACCTGCTGCGGATCGCCCAGCACGGTGCAGGCCAGCGCCCGCTCCACCCCCAGTTTTTCGTGCGGCTCCCAGAAGGACTCGATGTCGTCGATCGGTGCCGGAATCTTGCCCGGCCGGCCACGACGCAGGTTGACGAAACTCTGCTGCTGGCTGGTGAAAAGGCGGCGCGACTCCGCCTCGCTGTCGCTGGCAACGACGTTCAGGGCCAGCATCGCGTGCGGCTGCTTCAGCGCCGCCGAGGGGCGGAACTCGCGGCGGTAGACAGCAAGGGCTTCGTCCATCGCGTCGGGTGCGAAGTGCGAGGCGAACGCATACGGCAGGCCCATCGACGCGGCCATGCGCGCGCCGAACAGGCTGGAACCGAGGATCCAGGTCGGTACCCGCAGGCCGCCACCTGGAACGGCCTGCACCGCCTGCCCCGGCTGAACCGGCTCGAAGTAGTGCAGCAGCTCGCGCACGTCCTGTGGGAACTGGTCCGCGCTGTCGAAGTAGCGGCGCAATGCACGCGCGGTCGGCTGGTCAGTACCCGGTGCGCGGCCCAGGCCCAGGTCGATCCGGTCCGGATACAGCGAGGCCAGCGTGCCG
Source organism: Stenotrophomonas sp. A3_2 (assembly GCF_036624925.1). Lineage (NCBI taxonomy): Bacteria > Pseudomonadati > Pseudomonadota > Gammaproteobacteria > Lysobacterales > Lysobacteraceae > Stenotrophomonas > Stenotrophomonas sp. A3_2. The sequence continues at coordinate 204,692 of NZ_JAZKVY010000339.1, read as the reverse complement.
AACTGCTCGGCCACCTGCAGCGGGGCATGGTTGGGCAGCATGATGCCGCCGGCACCGACCCGGATGCGAAGGGTACCGCCGGCGACATGGCCGATCAGCACGGCGGTGGCCGCACTGGCGATGCCGGGCATGTTGTGGTGTTCGGCCAGCCAGTAGCGGCGGTAGCCCAGCGCATCGGCGTGCTGGGCCAGTTCCAGCATGTTGGCAAAGGCGGTGGTGGTGTCACTGCCCTCGCAGACCGGGGCTAGGTCAAGGATCGACAACGGGATCATCAGGCGTTTTTCCGTCACAGGATCCCCCATGCATGGGGACGACCCGGCGCAGCGGCCAGTGCCGGTGGCAGGATGCTGATTCCCGCAGCGCGGGTCCACGACTGGCTGCGCTTGATCCGGTAGAGCCGGGCGCGGGGCCGCCGGCCCCCGGGCCCGGCCCCCCGCCCCCCCCCCCGGCTCTACCGGGGAATCGACATCCCGGCTTAGAACGCGCTGGGGCGCGGATCAGGCAACGGCTGGTCGACCATCGGCTTCAGTTCCGCATCCAGCGCAATGCGCTCATCGAACACGAAGCAGCGGCCTTCGTAGCCTTCGCCGCCCACTTCCTCGAAGTAGCCGAGGATGCCACCGTCCAGCTGCAGCACGTTGTCCATGCCGTCGTTGACCATCCACAGCGCCGCCTTCTCGCAGCGGATGCCGCCGGTGCAGAAACTGACCACGGTGCTGTCCTTCAGTGCTTCGCGGTGCGGCGCCAGCGCCTCCGGCAGGTCGGTGAACTTGTGGATGGGCAACACCAGCGCATCCTTGAAGGTGCCGTACTCCACTTCCTGCAGATTGCGCGTATCGAGCATCACCACCGGCTTGCCGGCATCGTCATGCCCCTGCCGCAGCCAGCGCTGCACGGTGGCCGGATCCACCGCCGGCGCACGCGGATAGTCCAGCGGCTGGCCGTCATCACGGCGGAAGCTGATGATCTCGTCCTTCACCTTGGCCTTCAGCCGGGCGAACGGCTGGTGCTCGCTGAAGCTGGTCTTGACCCGCATATCGGCAAAGCGCGCGTCAGAGCGCAGCGCTGCGTAGAAACCCTCGACCGCCTCTGGCGCACCCGCCAGGAACAGGTTCAGCCCCTCGCCCGCCACCAGGATCGTGCCGCGCAGCTGTGCCGCCTCGGCACGCGCCAGCAGCTGGTCACACAGGGCCTGAGGGGCGTCGATGACGGCGAAATGGTAGGCAGCGGTATTGGCGATCATCCCGCCATTTTAGCGCCTCCCGCCCGCACAGACAGATTCAGGGGTCAGTGCCCTCTGCGCAGCAGAGGGATCCGACCCCAAGCCCGGCAGACACCCGGAATCTGTCAGGGGTGGGGCGGTGTGGGCAGGCGGGGGCGCAGAGCGCCATGGGCCCGGGGCATGCGCCGGGCGGGTTGGGCAGGACGCCCAACCCCGGTCTTGCCGTGTGCGCAGGACAGCGCACACGAGCAAGGCGCTCTACGAGGCACGCAGGAGCAGCGTTTGCCGGCCCCCGCCTGCCCACACCGCCCCACCCTCCCACTGAAGCCCGGCTTTTGACGTCGCCGTTGCGTCTGCGGGTGCCGGGTGCAACCCGGCCGAAACCCCTTAACCCCGCAACAGCACGAACGGCAGCAGCACCAGCGCAGCGGCAGCGGCCATCCCCAGCAGCACCAGCATTACGAACAGCGGCCGCCGCCGGAACAGTCTGCCGAAGGTCTCCGCCGTGCCATCACGCAATGCCTGCTCACGCTCGGCACGGATGCGCGGCCCGCGTTCGGCCTGGTACTCCGCCATCAGCGCCTTCGCACGTGGATGATCGGCGTCCTCGCGCAGCCACAGGCCTCCGTTGGAAATGCCCCAGGGGCTGGGTTCGGTGCGGTACCAGGCGATGCCGTGCTGGTCGAGCAGCGTGCAGACATCGGCGTATTCGTCGTCACCGACATTGCGCAGATTGAGCAGGAGTTTTGCCATGTCCCCATGATACCCGGCGCCGATGCGCTACCCTTGCCGCCCTCGACCTGCGCCCTACCGGAGACGCCCGATGCGCCGCCTGCTGCTTCCCCTGCTGCTGTCCCTCGCCGCCGCTGGCTGCTCGACCGAACCGTCCGGCCCGCCGCCCGGCGGCACCCTGACCGCCTTCGAGCGGATCGATACCGTGCCAGGTACCGGTGCTGAAGCCGTTCCCGGCAGCAAGGTCACCGTGCACTACACCGGTTGGATCTACGACAACCGTACCGAGACCAAGCACGGCAAGACCTTCGACAGCTCCTTCAAGCACGGCCAACCGTTCACCTTCGCGCTTGGCGCCGGCCAGGTCATCCGCGGCTGGGATGAGGGCGTGGCCGGCATGAAAGTTGGCGGCAAGCGCACGCTGATGATCCCGCCGGACTACGGTTACGGCGACCGCAAGGTCGGCCCGATTCCGGCCGGATCGTCGCTGGTGTTCGACGTCGAGCTGCTCGATGTCAAACCGTGATGCCGCCATGCCCCACCGCGTCGCCGTCATCGGCGGTGGCCCGGCCGGCCTGTTCGCCGCCGAGCGCCTGCGCGCCGCCGGGCTGGACGTCGACCTGTACGAGGCCAAGGGGTCGCCCGGCCGCAAATTCCTGATCGCCGGCAAGGGCGGGCTCAACCTCACCCATTCCGATCCGCGTCCGCTGTTCGACAGCCGCTACCGCGAGCAGTCCACGGCCGTGGGCCGCTGGCTGGACGACTTCGATGCGCAGGCGCTGCGCGACTGGGCCGCCGGCCTGGGCGTGGAGACCTATGTGGGCAGCTCCGGCCGCGTGTTCCCGGTCGACCGGAAGGCTGCGCCGCTGCTGCGTGGCTGGGTGCGCCGGCTGAAGGAACAGGGTGTGCGCCTGCATGCCAACCACCGCTGGATCGGCTGGGGTGAGGATGGCGCGCTGCGATTTGAAACCGAAGATGGCGCCGTTGAAGTACATGCCGATGCCACCCTGCTGGCCATGGGCGGCGGCAGCTGGCCGCAGCTGGGCAGTGACGGCGCCTGGGTCGCGCCACTGCAGGCCCGTGGCGTGGACATCGCACCACTGCAGTCGGCCAACTGCGGTTTCGACGTGGGTTGGACCCCATTCTTCGCCCAACGCAATGCCGGCGCGCCGTTGAAGCCGGTGGTCGCGCACTGGATCGACCTGGCCGGACAGCCACGGTCGCTGCAGGGCGAATGCGTGGCCAGCGAGTACGGCATCGAAGGCAGCCTGATCTATGCGATGGCGGCGGACCTGCGCGAGACCATCAACCGCGAGGGCCACGCGATGCTGTGGCTGGATCTGGTACCGGGCCGCGACGAGGCGCGCCTGCTTGCCGATCTGTCACGCCCACGCAAGGGCCGCAGCTTCGGCGAGCACCTGCGCCGCCAAGCCGGCCTGGATGCAGTGAAAGCCGCATTGGTGTTCGAGATTCTGGGTAAAGAAGCGGGCAGCGACCTGCCTGCCGTGGCGGCTACGCTCAAGCGCCTGCCGCTGCGCCTGCTGCGTCCCCGGCCGATGGCCGAGGTGATCAGCACCGCCGGCGGCGTGCGCCTGGATGCGCTGGATGATGGCCTGATGCTGCGGGCAGTGCCCGGCGTGTTCTGCGCCGGCGAGATGCTGGACTGGGAAGCGCCGACAGGTGGCTACCTGTTGACCGCGTGCTACGCCAGTGGCCTGCGTGCTGCGGAAGGCGTAATCGGGTGGCTGGCCGGGCGGTGACGCCTGCCTTGTAGCGTCGAGCCATGCTCGACGGCGTTACCTGTAGAGCCGAGCCCATGCTCGGCTTGAATCAAAAGCAGCCGAGCGTGGGCTCGGCTCTACAGAACGCAGAAAACGAGCACTCACCACGGCCGGCGCATGCTCACTGAAGCCAGCGCCACGCCGCTGGGATGCGGGTAGGCCTCTTCGCGCACGCTGACGAACCCCTGGCGTTGATAGAACGGCACGGCGTTGAGCGAGGCCGACAGCACCACCTCACGTTCACGATCGGCCATCGCCAGCAGGCGCTGCATCAACGCCTGGCCAATGCCCTGGCCGCCATGATCCGGATTGACGAACAACGCATCGACTTCATTGGCATCGGCATCAAAGACGCCGAAGCCGAGCAGGCCACCCTGCCCGTCCTCGGCCACTACGCATCCGCCCTGCGACAACAGCCGCGCATACTGCGACGGTGGCGGCGAGGCAGACCAGGGCGCAATGACTTCGGGCGGGTAATGGCTGCTGCAGGTCTCGCGCACGCAACGCGTGCGCAGCGCCCACAGCATGGCCACGTCATCCATGGTGCCGGTCCTGAACTGCATTACATCTCCTTGTAGAGCCGAGCCTATGCTCGGCTGCTTCTCGATCACGCATCGCGATGTTGGAACGAAGATCAGCCGAGCATGGGCTCGGCTCTACAACATCACGTTATCGCGACTTGCTGGCGCGCAGCGCCTGGATCTTCGGCGGTGGCTGGAACGAGTCGCTGCGCGCATCGGCCCAGAACGCATGGAACACCGCATGGTCGGGCACCTTGTGCAGCAGTTCGCCTGGCTCCAGGTAGCGGTACAACGAGGCCAGCGAACGGATCTCCACCGGCGAGACACGGCGCAGGATGTGTTCCGGCCCAAGTTCAGCCGGGTCGTTCAGGCCAGCGGCACACAGCAGTTCCTTCAAGGCATGCAGCGTGTGCTCGTGGTAGCTGTAGACACGAGCAGCCTTGTCCGGTGCATCCAGATGCTTCCAGCGCGCGGGATCCTGGGTAGCGATCCCGGTCGGACACTTGTCGGTATGGCAGCTCAGCGACTGGATGCAGCCCAGCGCGAACATGAAGCCTCGGCCGGCATTGCACCAGTCGGCCCCCAACGCGATGGTCCGTGCGATGTCGAACGCACTGGTGATCTTGCCGGCCGCGCCGATGCGGATGCGCTCACGCAGGTCGAGGCCGACCAGGGTGTTGTGCACCAGCAGCAGTGCCTCATGCATCGGCACGCCGACATGATCGACGAACTCGGCCGGTGCCGCGCCGGTGCCGCCTTCGGCGCCATCCACCACGATGAAGTCCGGCAACAGGCCGGTTTCCTGCATCGCCTTGGCGATGCCGAACCATTCCCACGGGTGGCCGATGGCCAACTTGAAACCGACCGGCTTGCCACCGGACAGTTCGCGCAGGCGGGCCACGAACTGCAACAGTTCAACCGGCGTGGAGAACGCCGAATGGCGCGACGGCGACACGCAGTCAACGCCCATCGGCACGCCACGGGTCACCGAGATCTCGGCGGTCACTTTCGGTGCCGGCAGCACACCGCCGTGGCCCGGCTTGGCCCCCTGCGACAGCTTGATCTCGATCATCTTGACCTGATCGTGGGTAGCGTTGGCAACGAAGCGCTCCTCGCTGAAACCACCTTTCTCGTCACGGCAACCGAAGTACCCCGAGCCGATCTCCCACACCAGGTCGCCGCCCATTTCGCGGTGGTAGGGCGAAATCGATCCTTCGCCGGTGTCGTGGTAGAAGCCACCGCGGCGCGCGCCTTCGTTCAGTGCGCGGATCGCATTGGCTGACAGCGAGCCAAAGCTCATCGCCGAGATGTTGAACACGCTGGCCGAATAAGGCTTGGCGCAGTTCGGGCCGATCAGGACGCGGAAGTCATGCTTGGCAATCGTCGTCGGTGCCAGCGAATGGTTGATCCACTCGTAGTCCACCGCATAAGTGCTGCGCAGGGTGCCGAACGGCACCGTGTCCATCTCGTTCTTTGCGCGCTGGTAGATCAGCGCGCGCTGCTGGCGCGAGAACGGCACGTCTTCCAGGTCGCTCTGCACGAAGTACTGGCGGATCTCCGGACCGATCGACTCCAGCCCGTAACGGAAGTGCGCCATCACCGGATAATTGCGGCGCAACGTGCTGCGTTTCTGCAGCAGGTCCCAGGTCCCCAGCGCCACCATCGCGGCAGTCAGGCCGACGCCCCAGTACCAGGCTGGCCAGATCGTGGCCAGCCACAGGCATATCGGGAACATCAGGATGGCGAGCAGGTAGACGATATACCGGTGCATGGCGTTCCTCGGTTGCAACTGCCCCCGAGTCTACCGCGCCGTTCGCAGCCGGGGCTTACAAACGATCGTCAACCGCGTTGCGCGGCCAGGCCGATTTCACGTCGTAGACCAGGCCACCGGGCGCCAGCAGCGCCCGGATTGCGGATTCATCCATCGCCTTGAACCGGGCGTGGGCCACCGCCAGCACCACCGCGTCATAGCGCCCTGCCCCGGGCTCGGCCAGCCAGTCCAGGCCCTCGCCGGTCAATGCCGCCGGGCCGACCCACGGGTCGCTTACCTCGACCCTCGCACCGGCATCGCGCAAGCGCTGTGCCAGTTCCAACGCGCGACTGTTGCGCAGGTCCGGGCAATCCTCCTTGAAGGTCACGCCCAGGACCAGGATGCGTGCATCCGCCGGCGCACGGCCACGCTCGGCCAGCATCGCCAGCACCCGAGCCGCTACGTGCTCGCCGACGCGGTTATTGACCTGTCGCGCGGTGTGGATCAGGTCCGGGTGGTAACCCACGCTCTCGGACTTGTGCAGCAGGTAGTACGGATCGACGCCGATGCAGTGACCACCGACCAGGCCCGGGCGGAACGGCAGGAAGTTCCACTTGCTGCCGGCGGCATCCAGCACGTCCTGGGTGTCGATGCCGAGCCGGTCGAAGATCAGGGCCAGCTCGTTGACCAGCGCGATGTTGACGTCACGCTGGATGTTCTCGACCACCTTGGCCGCTTCAGCCACGCGCATCGAAGGGGCCGGGAACGTACCGGCGGCAATGATGCGCTGGTACAGACCATCAATCACCGCAGCGACCTCCGGAGTCGATCCGGAGGTGATCTTGCGGATGTCGGCAAGGCGCCGCTGGCGGTCACCGGGGCTGACCCGTTCGGGGCTGTAGCCGCAGTAGAAGTCTTCGTTGAAGCGCAGGCCGGACCCTTGTTCCAGCAGCGGCACGCACACTTCCTCGGTGGTTCCGGGGTAGACCGTGGACTCGTAGATCACCAGATCTCCGGCGCGGAGATGGCTGGCAATCAGGCGCGTGGCCGAACGCAACGGCTCCAGATCGGGCTGTTCGTAGGCATCGATCGGGGTCGGCACGGTGACGATGTAGACATTGCAGGCATCAAGCAGTGCCGGATCGCTGCCGTACTGCAACAGGTGCGCACTGGCCAGCTCGTCGGCTTCCATTTCCAGTGTGTGGTCCTGGCCGCTGCGCAGCTCGGCGATGCGACCGGCGTCGATATCGAAGCCCAACGTCGGCCACTGCCGGCCAAACGCCACCGCCAACGGCAGGCCGACATAGCCCAGGCCGACCACCGCAAACCGAGGGTCACTGGCCGCCGCAACCGGCACACTCATCGGCACATCCCATGCAATCGATGCAATCGCACATACGCTGCCATGGCTTCGGCCAACACACTCATCTGCTGCACCACTCCGGAAAACCTGCGCCAGAAAGGCTACAGCCTACCGGCCCCGGCGCCCTGCCGCCAAGGCGGGCTCAGGACCCCAACGCCACCGCCGCCGGTTCCAGCTCACCGTCGGCACCGGTCCAGGCCTGCAGCAGGCGTTCAAATCCACCGCTGCCAAGCAGGAAGCCGGGCCAAGCGGCGTCGACGATCTGCGCCAATGGTTCTGGCTCGATGCGCCGCGTACCCATCGACCAGCGCGGAAATGCCCGCTGCACCACCGGAGCGCGGCACAGTACGTGCAGCTGCCCATGGCTGCGCGCGTTGAGGATGCGCTGGAACACCGAATCGATGCCGTCCTGCGGGCCTTCGAGATACTGCAGGAAACGGCTGCCATCGAACATCAGGACGCCGGTGACTCCAGCTACACGATTGAATGCCGTGGCATCGGCCAGCAGGCGGTCAAGATCGGTTGTCTGCAGATCGGCGCGGGCCTCGCTGGCATAGGCAATCGCGTGCAGCGACATCAGATGGCTCCCCCCCTGGGAACGATGGCAGGGACTATGACATGAATACGATCGGCAGTTAAGCACGCGACCGCCGTGATGCAAACAGGCCGAGGCACCGCAGGTGGGCTACAATCGGCGCCGCGCTGCTGGCCCGGATGGCGAAACTGGTAGACGCATCGGACTTAAAATCCGCCGGGGGCAACCCCATGCCGGTTCGATTCCGGCTCCGGGCACCATACGCACGCCGCGCAACCCACACTCAGATCGCCCGCGAGTAACGCGGTTGCTCGTGAGTGGCACGCAGGTACGGATCGAAGCACATCGCCAGCAACCGCAGCAGCGGTCGCCCCGGTTCGCTGGAACGCACCACACCATCGCGGTATTCGGCCAGGCCGTCTTCCTGAAGCCGCTGTACCGAATGCAGGTCCTCGGCAAAGTATTGTTCGAAATCCACGCCGTGGCGCTGACCCAGCTGCACGCCATCGACCTCGCCCTGGCACATCAACTGCTGGATCAGTTCCGCACGCAGCTGGTCGTCAGCGCTCAGCGCCACGCCGCGCCACACCGGCAGCTGCCCCTGGTCCACGGCATCCTCCCATGACGGCAGGTCGCGCGGATTCTGGCTGTAGGTGGCACCGATGTGGCTGATCGCACTCACGCCCAGGCCGAGCAGATCGGTATCGGCGTGGGTGGTATAGCCCATGAAATTGCGATGCAGCTGCCCGGCGCGTTGTGCGCGCGACAGATCTTCTTCCGGCAATGCGAAGTGATCCATGCCGATGTACTGGTAGCCGGCCCCAGAGAGCGTCTCCACCGCCAGACCCAGCAGCGCCAGTTTGTCCTCCGGCGAAGGCAAGCGGCTTTCGTCGATCTGCTTCTGCGCACGGAACAGATGCGGCAGATGCGCGTATCCGTACACCGCCAGGCGGTCCGGACGCAGCGCCAGCACCCTATCGAGGGTGCGGCCGAACCCCTCCAGGCTCTGCCCGGGCAGGCCGTAGATCAGGTCGACGTTGACCGAACGCATGCCGCTGTCGCGGCAGGCGCTCAGGATGTCCAGTGTCTGCTGCACGCCCTGGATGCGGTTGATCGATTCCTGCACCTGCGGGTCGAAATCCTGCACGCCCAGGCTGGCCCGGTTGAATCCCAGGCGCGCCAGCATGGCGACGTCGCGGGTGTCGATGAAGCGTGGATCGAGTTCGATCGAGAAATCGCGCTGCGGTGAATCGCTGAAATCGAAGCGCCGGCGCAGCCCTTCCACCAGCGTGGTCATCGCCTCGGCCTCGAGGAAATTCGGCGTGCCACCGCCCAGATGCAGCTGGATGACCTCACGGCCGTCCTCGAACTGCGGCGCCAGCAGGTCGGCCTCGGCCAGCACGCGCGACACATAGCTGTGGCCACGTCCGCGGTCGCGGGTGATCACCCGGTTGCAGCCACAGTAGAAGCAGGGGCTGGAACAGAACGGCACATGCACGTACAGCGACAGCGCGCGGGCCAGCTGGTTGCTGTCGGCGATCGCCTGGCGCAGCGCCGGCGCGCCGAAGCCATCGTGGAAATGGGGCGCGGTCGGATAGGAGGTGTAGCGCGGCCCGGGCCGGTCGTGCCGGCGCAGCAGATCGGGGTCGAAGGTCCAGGCCAGGCCACCGGCAGCGGGAGAGAACGTGTCCATGCCTCCAGCATCGCGCCAGGCGGCCTATGCCGCCTTGACCCAGATCAATGCTTGCCGGCGATCCCCAGTACCGGCAGGCCGACCTGCGGCCAGCGCAGCATCTGGTAGCGCTTCCAGAAGGTGTCACCGATCCGCGCAGCCACGTCGTTGGCCAGTTCCTGCATCGGCGGGTTGCCGCACTCGGCAGTGGTGACCCGGAACAGCACCAGCCAGCGATCGAACAGGTCCTTGTCCAGCTCGATGGCCATGTGCTTGGACATCGGCGAGCCCTTGAAGCGGCGAGTGCCACGCAGCATCGCCGACCAGAAGTCGACCAGCTGCGCCAGGTGCCCGGGCCAGTCGTGCACGTGCGCCTCGAACACCGGTCCCAGCCGCTCTTCCGCTCGCACGCGGGCATAGAAATCGTGGACCAGTCGGGTCACTTCCTGCTCGGTGCACAACCCGGGCGAGGCGACGGGGAGGACAGGCGGCTGTGTTGCGTTCATCGGGGCATCCAAAGCTTGCAGGCAGGCTGCCGCACCCAGGCGGCAGCGCCGTTGATCCAGATCAATGTCGGCGCAATCCGCTGCGCCTAGGCTGGCACGCTTGCAGGAAGCATGCCCTGCGGATACGGCGCCGATCCTGGCGAAGTATACGCGCCGCCCACTTTTCGATCGGGGACAGCATGAACAGACCTTTTCCCAACCGCCGCCAGCGGCTGATCCAGCACTGGGGCGCGATCCTCTGGCCCAGCTTCATCGCCGCCGGCGTTGCCAGCGTGGTGTTCTTCGCCTTCGTCGATCCATTGCGCCTGCAGGCCATCAGTTTCCCGGGCACGGCCATCAGCCGCGAACTGGGCTATACGGCAGGATTCTTCATGTTCTGGTCGGTCACTGCACTGTCCAGCGCGGTCACCTGGTACCTGCAGCGGCCCCTGCCGGGCGATGACGACGAGGAGCTGCCGCTGGGATGAGCACGTCCTGCACCCGGATCCCTCGTCCTTGGCACTGGCGCGGCACGCTCAGCGCCGCCTTGCTGGCGCTGTTCTACGCACTGCCGTGGCTGCGCTGGGAAGGACGCCAGGCGCTGCTGCTGGACATCAGCGCGCGGCGATTCGACCTGTTTGGCTGGACCTTGTGGCCCGGCGACGTCGGCGCGCTGATCGGCCTGCTGGCGGTACTGGTAGTAAGCCTCGCGCTGCTGACCCACCTCGCCGGCCGCGTCTGGTGCGGCTACGCCTGCCCGCAGACGCTGTGGCGCCGTGCCTTCGACTGGATCGCCCGCAGCGCGGCGCGGGTACTGCCCGCACCTGCGGCAGGCCCAGCCACCCAGCTGGCGTGGGTCCTGCTGTCAGTGTGGACCGGCATCACCTTCGTCGGCCTGTTCAGCCCGATCAGCGGATTGCTGGCCGCCGCGCCAAGCGCTGGCTGGAGCGGCTGGGAAACGTTCTGGGTGCTGTTCTACGCCGCCGCCACCTGGGGAAACGCCGGGTTCCTGCGTGAGCAGGTGTGCCGTTCGCTGTGCCCGTTCGCACGCATGCAGCCGCTGCTGACCGATCCGCATACGCCGCGCATGCTGTACGACGCCCGCCGCGGTGAGCCGCGCGGGCCACGCCCGTCCGGTCTCGGCGGGGTGCTGGGCCGTGGCCGCGGCCTGCTCGACCCGACCACTGCGCAGGACTACGTATTCCGCGCTGCGCATCCGCTGCTGGCAGGACCGATGCCGACCTTCAGCGCCGACCGCCTGGGTGACTGCACCGATTGCGCAGCCTGCGTCCGTGCCTGCCCGATGCAACTGGACATCCGCCAGGGACCGCAGGCCGATTGCCTGGCCTGTGGCGCCTGCCTGGAGGCCTGCGCACAACAACAGCTCCGGGCCGGTTTCGGTCCTGGGCTGGTGCGCTACTGCAGTCCGCAGGCGATGGCCGGACAACCGAAGCGCCTGTGGCGCCCCCGGACGTTGGCCCTGCTGTCCTTGTTGCTCGCGCTGCTTGCCTGCGGCGCCTGGCGCCTGCTGTGAATCAACGCGACGCGTTGGCGTGCGGCGGCACAAGCTGGGCGCGCCGGACGATGCCCAACTGTTCGATGATCAGCGCCATCTCGTTGGTGACTTCGGTACGCTCGGTCCCCTGTGGGACCAGGCGATCCAGCACCTGCTGGTAGGTATCCCAGAACGCCGGACCGCATCCGTGTTTGTGATAACTGGCTTCCAGTTCGCGGCGTACCCGTTCAGCCAAGCCATTCATGCCGTATTCCATACGACCTCCGTTGGACTTGTCCTGCATCGTTGACGGTCTACCGACTCACTTGTGTGCTACTGAAAGACTCCCAGGCTTCACGGCTGGTTGACTCCAATTAGTCACAGATTTCACGACAGGTCAATTACATGCAGCGACTTTCGTGATTGAAATTATTAATCGTTCACGAAACTACATACGGGGCCCTGGGGGTGCCGGATGGGGCGAAGCCGACAGGCGTCAGGAAGCACAGCACGACGTCCGCAGTAGGCGGCACTGATTATCAGCTTGGGATCGATTGAACTTGCCTATTTTGCTAAGTGTACTTAGCGCATCGGGCTAAGCAGGCTGGATGCGACAAAAGGCGGCGCAAATCAGATGGATTCGTCTGCCCGCGCTTCAGTTGTCGGAAAAAGGTTCGGGTAGCGCTGATGGAGGATGTACTGCCGCAATGGAGGAATGGGAAAGTCCCTCGGCCATTGCGACACTGCGGAACGGCTGATGCCAAAGAAGCGCGCCAGTTCCGCGTCGGTGCGGAATCCCAGCCGGGTTCGTACCTGCCGCTTGCTCCAGAATTCGGTCACGGTCGGTCCTTCTGTTAACCAGACTGATTCTTGCGGCAAGGCTTCTTCGCAATCCACGCGTTAAGCTGGCTTGCATAGATGAATACTCTCGGCCAACGACTCGCGGCAGCCATGAAGAAAGCCGGGCACCCACGCCCGGCCGATCTGGCACGCGCCGCCAAATCAACGACAGCAACCATCAGCAACTGGCTCAACGACCACGTGAGCGCCTCGCACGTAAAGGCCGAACAGCTGTTCCGCATCGCCGATGCGGCCAAGCTGGACGCACGCGAGCTGCTGTACGGGGTCAGCGGGCTTGGCGTCGGTGAGCCTGGCAATGCCTACATCCCCAGCCAGGCCCACCTGGATGTCTGGCAGGACGCCTACGAGCTGGTCAGCCATCTGGTGGCCGAGAACGGTCTGGAGATCGACCACCGGCGCCACGCGGCCTTGGATCTGCTCGCGTTTGAACTGCTGATGGACGGCTTCAGCCGCAGCAAGGTTGCCCGGGTTCTGACGACCTCGATGACGTAAATGCACCGCCGCTGGTAGCATGGGCCTCGATGGGGATGGGGCTCCCCCGATAACCGCCTGAGAAGGCTGATGGCTCCTGCCATGACGAACCCGGTGTTCGTCGACGGCGGGTCGTGCCTGCCCTCGGCGTTCGCCATTGACCCTGCGAACCCGTATTCGAGGCACCCCATGCACGCACTGAACGGCTATTTCCTGGTCTTCATCGGAGGCGGCATCGGTGCCTGCCTGCGCCACGCCTGCAATCTGCTCGGCGCGCGGGTAGTGGCCGGCAGTCCCTGGCCCTGGTCGACCTTCCTGATCAACATCAGCGGCGCGCTCCTGATGGGCGTCGTGGTCGAGGTCTTCGCGATGCGCAATGGCGCCTCGCCACAGCTGCGATTGTTGCTGGCCACCGGCATCCTTGGCGGCTACACCACGTTTTCCACCTATGCACTGGAGATCGGCCTGCTGCTGCAGCGCGGCCAGCATGGGCTGGCGGCCCTGTATGCCGGCGGCTCGGTGGCACTGGGCCTGGCCGGCCTGTTCGGCGGCATGAAGCTGGCCCGGCTGCTGCTGGGCTGAGCGCTCAGGCCGCGCTGGCCCGGGTCTGCCCGCGCCATTCCCGCGGCGACAGCCCGGTATGCGCCTTGAACGCGCGCGACAGCGCGGCTTCGCTGCCATAACCCACGTCGTCGGCAATCCGTTTCAGCGGGCGCCCCTGACGCAGTGCCTGCTGCGCCAGGCCCACCCGCCAACCCTGCAGGTACTGCCCGGGCGTGGTACCCATCGCCTCGCGGAAACTGGCAGCAAACACGCTGCGTGACATGCCGGCAACCTCGGCCAGGTCTTCCAGGGTCCAGGGCTGTGCGGGCGCCTCATGCATTGCTACCAGTGCCAGCCGCAGCCGTGGATGACCCAGCCCGGCAAACAGGCCACCACGCATCCCGCCCCCTTCCATCAGTTGACGCAGCACCTGGATCATCACTACCTCGAACAACCGGTTGACCATCACCGCACGTCCGCAGCGCTGCTCGAAGGCCTCCTCGAACAGCAGTTCCAGCGCTGCGTTGCCGCCATGGAGATCCGCCAGCGGCATGCAGATGAAATCGGGCAACGCGGCGCTGATCGGGTTGAGCCGACCGCCCTCGAAATGCAGGTTGGCGCAGGCCATGTCGGCGCCGTGCTGCGGATCAGTGCTGAAGCGATGCGGCATCGGTCGCGGGTACAGCAGCAGGCTGGGGACTTCGACCTGCACGGTCTGCCGGCCGTGGCTGACCTGCAACGGGCCGCGCCGCACCAGGTGCAGCTGCCCGGCCTCATTCTCCCCCTCCAGCATGTTGATACCGCACAGCGCACCGGCATGGAACACCGAGGCAGTGACCGCAAAGCGTTCAAGCAGAATGGCGAGACGGTCGACCATGACGGGACCCTGGGTAAAGTAGAAAGAGATCAAGGCGACACATCGTATCGGAATCCTCCCGTAGCGGACGTGATCGACTCGGGGAGCGCCCCCCCCGCCCTTCCTGCGGCAGTGCAGCGCGCGCAGGCTGCTGGCGGGGTCTAAGCTGACGCCATTCCCGGATGGAATGCCCGTGATGTGTCACTTGCTACGATGTGCCCTCACCCTCGCCCTGCTATTCCCCGCGACACAGGTGATGGCCGCACCCGCTGCATCACCGCGCACGTTCAGTGGCCAGTTGCAGAGGGCCCCGTGGCGCCTGGACGTGCCGGCTGACTGGAACGGTGACCTGGTGATGCTGGCGCACGGCTACGAGCCGGTAGGCATGCCACGTGCTACGCCAATGGCTGCCAATGACGGCACCGCGCCACTGCTGGCTGCAGGCTACGCCGTCGCGCAGAGCGCCTATGCCAGCCAGGGCTGGGCGGTGGCCGATGCGATCACCGACATGGAACGCCTGCGCCGGCATGCAGTGGCCGAACTCAAGCATGTGCGCCATATCTGGATGCTGGGATTTTCGATGGGCGGCGCCGTGACCCTCGCCAGCCTCGAGCGGTTCCCGCAACACTACGCCGGTGGTGTGTCGCTATGCGGCGCCAATCTCAGTGGCGAACAGATCGCGAGTGATCTGCTGACCACGCTGGTCGCTTTCGATTACTTCTTTGCCAAGGCCGAAGGCCTGCCGGGTGCGGGACTGCTCTCACCCGAAGCGGCTGCGCTGCCACAGGGCGAACTGTACCAAGGCATCTCCAATGCGCTGCAACGCAGCCCGTCACATGCCGCGTTGCTGGCACAGCGGCTGCAGGTGTCCGCTGATGCACTGGCCGGCACGATCAGCCTGCATGCACTGGTCCTGCACGAACTGGCCACGCGTAGTGGCGGCATGCCGGTGGGCAACAGAGGCGTGGCTTACAGCGGCTTCGGTGACGACATGGCGTTCAATGCCGGCGTGCAACGTGTCGATGCCGTGCCTGCCGCGCAGGCCGCTGTCCGCAGGGAGCTGGCATTGAGCGGTGCGTTGAGGCGACCGCTGGTGATCCAGTTCAACAACAACGACCCGACGATCGTGCCGCGCATGCAGACAGTGTATCCGCAGACGGCCGCACGGGCCGGCGCCCGTCCGCTGCCACAGGTGCTGCCGCCCGTTGGCGAAGGCCATTGTGGCTTCTCCGGAGCGCAGATCATCGAGGCGTTGAAGGCCGCGCAGCGTTGAACAATCGCGGCCCGCGCGCAGCTCAGCCGCCCAGCGTGCCCATCGTGAAGGTGTAGCCCGAGCTCATCAGGAATTCGCGCATGCGCATTTCCGCGCGCCGTGGTGAGGCCAGGTTGGCCGGCGCGTACAGGGCATACACCAGGCCCGACCCTTCAATATGCTCGCGGCGCACCCCGCAGCGGGCGGTTTCCGAGGCGATGACCCATCCGTCCTTCAGCCGATCAGGGCCAATGGATTGCCCGTTCTTCAAGCGGAAGGTCAACCAGCGCACATCTGCCGTGACTTTGCTCATTTCCGTTTCGCTCCGTGGCTGGAACGACGCGTGATGTCTGTGCTCGCCATTGCGGCTCCCTGAGACGTGGAACTCGACCATAGCGCCTTTCCATGTCGTTGCCGGCTGAGACTGGCGATCGGGACGTGGCGGACTGCTGCAAGTGAAGCAGCGCGGCGTCGGAAATGGCGGCGGCAGGGAGCATCCTGCCGGCGCAGTTCACAGGCAGGGAACCCGACTCACGCAGCGCGGTCGCTGCCCTGGTTCAAGGCGTGCAGCGCATCGGCCAGCGCCTGGATTTCGGCACGCAGGGCCAGCCGCTGCAACCACCGCCCGGGGATTCCGCGCGCGCCATGGAATGCGCCCGCCAGCTGCCCGGCGATGGCGGCCGTGGTGTCGGCATCCTCACCAAGGTTGGCCGCCTCGAGTACGACGGCTTCAAAGGTGTCGTGGCGATCAAAGCACCAGAGTGCTGCTTCCAGACTGTCAACAACATAACCATTGCCACGGATCTGCTCACGCGCGGCACCGCGGTAGCCGCCCGCCGCGATCTGCTGCAGCCGCGCGCTCTTGACGGGGACATTGCTGAGATCCAGCACCCCGTCGCGGGTGCTCCCTGCCAACGCCCGCTCCAGCGCGACCGCCAGCAAGCGGCACGCCTCCAGGCACTCCTGCGCAGCGTGCGTCGTCCGCGAACTCAGCTCGGCCATGGCCTGCAGATCGGGAGTCCCGGCGTAGCGCAATGCTACCGGCGCCAAACGCATGATCGAGCCATTGCCAGCACTGCGTGGGTCGTCACTCCCCGCCAGCGGATGGCCGTCCTGCAGGAACCGGTCGATCGCAGCTCGCGTTGCCATACCGATATCGAAGCACTCGCCGGTCGCACTCCAGTAACCGTGCCGGTACCAGTTGGCGTAGCGGTTCATCTGATCGCGGGGGTCGAAGGTGTCGCAGCGCGCCAGGCTCTCGGCCAGGCACATCGCCAAGGAAGTATCGTCAGTCCATTGCCCCGGCTGCAGGTGGAACGGCCCACCACCCACCATGTCGGTAATCGGGGTGAAGCTGCCACGGGGCTTGAATTCCAGCGTGGTACCGACGGCATCGCCGCACGCGAGGCCGAGCAAAGCCCCGCGGAAATGATCAATCTGGTTCATCACGCGAGTGTAGCGCCACCGCATCCGCCATGACTGACCGCCAGGTCGGGTGGCGATCGCGCGAGCGGGGAATCGATTGCAGCCAAACAAAAAAGCCCTGACCGGAGTCAGGGCTTTTCAATTGGAGGCCTCAAGCGGAATCGAACCGCTGTAAACGGATTTGCAATCCGGTGCATAGCCACTCTGCCATGAGGCCAACGTACTTCACGCCAGGAACGCAGCCCTGACAAGACAAAACCCCAAGATGGGGCCTGTCGGAACATGGAGCGGGAAACGAGACTCGAACTCGCGACCTCAACCTTGGCAAGGTTGCGCTCTACCAACTGAGCTATTCCCGCGTAAGCCGACATGCTACCGGAAATCCGGAAAACACACCAGCGATTTCACCTTTCTGACTGCGCGTAAAGCCTTGTGGCCCAACGTGCCCCGCCTTGCCGTGGCGGGAGAAAAACAAGGCCCCTACCGGGGCCCTGTAGAATCTGGAGCGGGAAACGAGACTCGAACTCGCGACCTCAACCTTGGCAAGGTTGCGCTCTACCAACTGAGCTATTCCCGCAGATTCCGTTCGACCTGCGTCGAAGGAGCGCCATTGTGTCCAAATTCCTTCACGCCGTCAACAGTCTTCACATCATGCGGTCACGGGCGTCCGCGCTGGGGTACGCTGCCCCGCCCAAGCACGGACACCGCCGATGCCGAGACGCTACGTCCGCCTGTTCTGGTTGCTGGTCGCGCTGACCTGGCTGGCGCTGATCGCCGCGCTGGTCAATGCCGGTTTCACCCCGGACTACTGGCTGCTGCACCGACTGGAAGGCGCTGAGCTGCCCTACCCGACCAGCACCGTCATCCTGTTCGCGCTGCTGGGAACGGTTGAGCTGGTGGTGGCCGCGTTGATCGTGCGGCCTTGGAAACTGAAACGCCTGTGGCTGCGTCTGCTGATCGCCTTTGCCCTGCTGCTGGTGTGGTCGGTACCGTGGATGCTGTCGGCGATGCACCAGCCGCCGGTACAAGGCATGCACCTGCTGTGGTTGCTGCTGCTGGACGTGGGATTGCTGCTGGCGCTGTGCGGGGTGTCGGCGGTGAGCGCGTGGCGGGCGTTCAGGCGTCCGCCACCACGCTAGGCCTATTTCCGGAACTCCACCCGCACGTGCTGGCCGAAGCGCGCCTTGGCCTCGCCATCGAACTCCAGCACACACTCCACCACGTTGGCCACGCCACGCCCTGCATCTTCAGGCAGGCGTGCCTGCGCGAACACAGGGCTGATGCGTACCACGCGTGCGGTCGGCAGCGTGCCGGTGTTCTCGGCACCATCACTGTCCGGTACCACCGCCGCTTTCATGCCTACCTGCACCGCATCGGCGTAGGCGGCGCTCAGTTCGGCGCGCACCTGCAGCGGGCGCGCCGGCAGCAACGAGATCGCCGGCTTGCCCGCCTGCACGAAGGCACCGACGCCCGGCACCTGGCCGACCACGGTGCCGGCTTCCGGCGCGCTCAACGACATCTGCTGCAGTTTCAGCTTCGCGTGCTCCAGCTTGTGCTGCGCCATGTCGACCTGCGCACCGGCCACGTCGACATCGGCGCGCACGCCGGCCAGCTGCTGTTTGGCTGCATCGGCCTGCTGGTTCGAGGACACGCCTTCGCTGGCGCCCGTGGACAGGCGAGTGGCGTTGCGCTCCAGTTCGCGCAGCTGCGCCTGGCTGCCCTTCAGGCGGTCATTGGCCAAGGCCAGATCGGCGCTGGCCATCGCCACCTCCTGCTGCAGCAGGGCACCATCCAGCGACAACAACAGCTGCCCCTTCTTCACCGTGGCGCCTTCCTTCACCGGTGCGGCGATGATCGAGCCATCCACCGACGGTGCCAGCGCGATCAGGCCACCTTCGACGTCAATGATGCCCCGCGCCACGGCGACCTTGCCGGCGGCGGCAGTACCCTCCTTGCCTGAGGGGGCCGATGCAGCGGTGGGCGCTTCCCTGGAACAGGCGCCGAGCAGCAGTGCCGCGGACAGGGCCAGGCTGAGGGGAAGCAGATGCGACGTCTTGGTCATGGGGCGGACTCTACGGTTTCGTTCTGGCGGCGGTCATCACGGACCATGCCGTCTTCCATGGCGATCACCCGATCGGCATGCCGGATCAGGCGCGGATCGTGGCTCACGCACAGCACGGTGGCGCCATGCGCACGTGCGTAGCGATGCAGGATGTCGATCACGCGCTGACCGTTCTCGGCGTCCAGCGCGCTGGTGGGTTCGTCTGCGAAGATCAACGTCGGCGACTTGGCGAACGCGCGGGCGACAGCGACGCGCTGTTTCTCGCCACCGGACAGCTGCGCCGGGCGCATGTGGCTGCGGTGGCTGAGGCCGACTTCTTCCAGAGCCATGCGAGCCAGCGGCTCGCTTTCGCGATTGCGCATGCCGCGGTAGCCCAGTGGCAGCTGTACCTGCTCCAACGCAGTCAGTGCCGGGAACAGGTTGAAGCCCTGGAACACGAAGCCGACATGGTGCAGGCGGAAACGCTCCACTTCACTGCGGGTCATGTGGCCCACGTCCTGGCCCAGCGCGTGCACGCGACCGCCATCGGGCGCGGACAGGCCGGACAGCAGCGACAGCAGCGTGCTCTTGCCGCAGCCGGACGGGCCGGATACCAGGGTCAGCTCGCCGGGATAGATGTCCAGCGACAGGCCACGCAGCACCGGCACCTGCACATCACCGGACATGAAGCCTTTTTCCAATGCGTCGGCCTGCAGGGTCGGGGCGACGGTGCGTGCGGAAGTCATCGGCCGGTCCTCAACGCAGCAGCAACGATGGATCGGAGCGGACGACACTGCGCACCGCCATGATGCTGGAGAGCATGGCCATCACCGCCACCAGCGCCACGCAGCCGAGGATCACCATCGGCGTCAGCTGCACCGGTACGCGCTGGGTCTGCGCGATCAACAGCACCACCGTGCTGAACGCCGCCGCCAGCAGCATGCCCACGCCACCGATCAGCAATGCCTGCTCGAACACCACCCGCGCCAGCGCGTAGCGACCGGCACCGAGCGCATTGAGCGTGGCGTACTCGCGCACCGAACCTGCCACTACCGAGGCGAACGACTGGTTGGTGATCACCGCGCCGACGAAGCAGACGATGACGGCCATGAACAGCACCGCGATGCCGGCGCCGGTGTCGAACAGCCAGTATTGCTGCGAGCGGCTGGCGAACGCCGGCGCGGTCCAGAACTCGACCGGTGTGGCCTGGCCCATCGACGCGGCCAGGCGGTCACGCACGCGGTCGGCCAGGTCCGGCGAGCGCAGGCCCGCCACGAAATAGGTGCTTCCCGCGTGTGGGTCGGTGCCGGCGATGGCGCGCGCGGTGTCCAGCGAGGCCAGTACGTTGACACCACCAAGGCCCCGCAGGCCCGGTTGTGCAGCGACCACGCGCACCGCCTTGCCATTGATCCAGGCACGGTTGTTCTGCAGGTCCACGCCCAGCGTATCCAGATCGGCGCTGTCGACGATCACCGCACCCGGCTCGCGAAGCTGCGCGCGCAGGTTCGCAGGGAGGATGCGCGCGAACATCATCCCGTCGTCCCGGGTGGAGATGCCGGACAGGTACACCGACACATTGCCGGTGCCCTGCGCGCCGGACCGCCATTCGCCGTCGACCCACTCGTAGGGTTCGACGCGGGTGACATCCGGGTCCATGCGCAGGTGGCTTTCGACGTCGGCGCTGATCGCATGGCCGTAGTTGACGCTCTGGGTGCCGCGGAAACCGGCCCAGATATCGGCCGAGGATGCCTTCACGTAGATCGCAGCGGTACCGAAGATGCCCAGCACCAGTGCCGCCTGCACGATCAGCAGCACGCCGGCGAAACACATCGCCAGCACCACCGGCAGGAACCGGCGCCACTCATAGGCCAGGGTCTTGCGGGCCAGCGCGATCATTGCTGTCCGCCCTCAGCCTCGACCGGCAGCGGTGCACCGCCGAGGGCGCGGTACAGCGACGCGAAGGCCAGCACGCGCGCCCCCTGAGCACCGATCAGGTCGGCCTGCGAGGCCAATGCGGCACGCTGCGTATCCAGCCCATCGAACTCGCTGGACAGGCCCAGCTGTACCTGCCGCGCCTGGCGTTTGACCTGCTGCCCGGCGGCATCGTTGGCCGCGCGCAGCGACTGGATGCTGCTGTCCTGCCGCGCCAGGCTGCCCAGTGCAGCTTCCACTTCGCTCACGCCTTCCAGCACGGCCTTGCGGTAGCCGAGTAATGCGGCGTCCAGTTGCTTCTCATCGGCATGGAAGCGCGCGCGACGCTGGCCCCAGTCCCACAGCGGAATATCGATGTACGGGCCGATCGACGGACTGGAGTCGGAATTGGAGCGGGCGTTCTGGGTGAGGTTGTACGCGTACAGGATGGAGCCGCCAAGGCTGACCCGTGGATACATCGCTGCGCGCGCCGAACCCTTGCTGGCCGCGGCCTGCATCACCTCCGATTCGGCCAGCAGGATCTGCGGGCGGTGGCGCAGCAGATCCGCAGGGACCTGCTGCAGTGAGAATGCACCGAGCTTCGGCGGCGCGCGGTATGCACGCCAGGCGGGATCCGGCCCGTCACGCCCCAGCAGCAGCGCCAGCGCGCGGGCCGCGTTGTCCGCGTTTTCGCGGGCCTGCGCCGTCGCTGCTCGGGTCGCGGCCCGGCGCGCACGCAGGCGTTCCAGCTCGCCCGGCTCATCCAGGCGCAAGCGCAGGCGAACCAGTGCCAGTTGTTCGCCGCGATCATCCACGGCCTGCTGCCGGGCCAGCAGATCCTGCTGGGCCTGGGCCACGGTCAGGTCCAGATAACTGCGCACTACGTCGGCAATCACCGCCACCTGTGCGGCATTGCGCAGCGCCTCGGCATTGCCGGCCGAGGCCTGCGCGCTCAACTGCGCGCTCTCGGCGGCACCGAACAGGCCCAGGTCCCAGATCGCTTCGATACCGGCATGGAAATAAGTGTCGACCGCAGCAGCATCCTGCACCTGCTTGGCGCTGGCGGTGATTTCCGGCAGAAAGCGCGCGTTGGAGGCGTCGGCGACGATGCGCACCGCCTGCAGGCGCAACGTGGCCTGCTGCAGATCAAGATTGCCGGCGATGGCCTGGTCGACCAGGCCGTCCAGCGCCGGGTCGGCCAGCACCTTCCACCACTGCCTGGCATCCACCGCTACGCCCTTGCCCTGCGGCACCTGGGTCCAGGTGCTGGGTGTGCGATCAGGCAGGTCCGGAGCCGGCACCGACATGCAACCTGCAAGCGCCAGGCTGGTCAGCAGCGCGCCCGGGCGCAGCACTGCCTGCAGGGAGAGTCCGCGCCCGGTCCTGGGCACTGCCACTGAAGTGATACGCCTGACCACCAGCCCGCCAACGTGTAGAAGGAGCATGAAGGCTACCGTGCGATTGTGGAGCGAACATGGAGAATTGGTCCGAAAACGGTCACCACACGCGTGCGGTTCAGGCAACGCTGCCCCAGTCTTTCACTGCGCTTTCAACGCGTTCCCGGTACAGAACACTGGATGCTTTTCACGGCGCATTGCACATTGCGACGTCTCCCCGGCTCGACGTACCACACGCGTGAACTTCCCCGCCGCTGGCAGCCAATCGCTTCGATCACGGCGGTGGCTGTCGGTGCATCGTGATCGCGCTGACCGCTCCACCGGCCTCGAACGCTTGCTGGCGACCCATGGGCGCATCCGGCCCGACAAACGAAAAACGCCCCCTTCCGGGAGCGTTCTTCTTGAACGCTGGAGCGGGAAACGAGACTCGAACTCGCGACCTCAACCTTGGCAAGGTTGCGCTCTACCAACTGAGCTATTCCCGCAGATTTCGTTCGACCTGCGTCGAAGGAGCGCTATTGTGTCGGCATTGCTGCACGGCGTCAACAGGAATTTTCACGAGAAGTGAGGGGGTGGCGTTCAGGCGCCCCTGCCTGCTCCCTTCACGTGCGCAGCCCGCGGCGATGGAAGTAGACCTGTTCGGCAATGCGGCGCATGACCGCTGTATGCAGCAGTACTTCGAGCGGCCAATCGGCCTGCAGATGATCCATCGCCCAGCGCAGCACGCGCTTGCCATGGAACGCCGGGGCGACCTGACGCGCCACCCGTTCCGCTTCTGGCCCTTGCCCACGCAGATGGCGGGCAATCGCCTCACCGACCGCCCAGCCGTGCCGCCACGAAGAGTGGATGCCCCCGGCGGACAGCGGCGAGACGATGCCCGCAGCGTCGCCGGTCAGGATCAGGCGCTGGCCGGTGATCGGCCCGTCCGGCCGGCCGCAGGGCACCAGGCCGGCGCGGGTGGCCGAGGGGCGCGCCGAAGGCGGAATGTTGACCACACCGCGCACGTGGTCGAGGAAGCCGTCGATATCCGGCGGCCGCACCTGTTGCGGGTCATGACGCAGCGCTAATCCCACCTGCAGGCCGGTCGGATTCTGCGCGACCCAGCCGATGTAACCCGGCGCGTAGCGCTTGCTGACGAAGCAATGCAGCGCGTCGCCCTGCGCGACCTGCAGGCCGGCGAACTCACGTTCGACGCCGTAGAGGTTGTCACGTACCTGGCCGAGGCCGGTGCGCCGGGCCACGCGTGAGCGCGCGCCATCGGCGCCAACCAGGTAGGCGCAGCTCCCTGCCCCTTCCACCTGCCAGCCGTCACCGCGGCGATGGGCGTCGGTGAAGGACTGCTGCAGGCGCAGGTCGACACCGTTCGCATGCAGTTCGCTGGCCAGCCAGCGCATCAGGTTCGGCGTATCGGTGGTGAGGAAGTAATAGCCCGGTGCGGCCAGCAACACGCTGCGCAGGTTCGGCGCATACAGACGCACGTTGGCAACGCGCTTCACGAGGTGCTCGGGCATGCGTCCCAGCCAGGTCTGCTCCATCGCCTCTTTCACCACGATGCCGGTGGTGCGCAGGCGCTCGCCGGGATCGGCCTTGCGTTCCAGCACGCAGACGCGCAGACCGTACTGGGCGGCAGCCAATGCGCAGGCGGCACCGGCGAAACTGGCGCCGACGATGACCACATCGTGATCGTGGGCGGAGGGAGTGTGAGGCATTGCGGCATCGCCGTGGAGAGTCGGAGATGCAGCGTCGAACTGCCGCGTGATGAGCCGAAGGAGTGGCGGTGAAGTGGGGATGAAGCTGAGAAAGGCCGTGATTGGCAGGCCTATTTCAGACAAGTTGCATGGACGGAAGCGAAACCGCATCCGATAGTCCATCGCCATCCAACGAGTCGGTTCCGGTACAAACTCAAGGGCTGGTCAACCAAGCATGAGAAACATTACCGATCCATTGATGATCCAAGCCGAGGATTCGTCAAAGCACCCAAATCTTTCGTCCAGATCCATGCAGAAAGCGAGGAGAGCAATGAACACTACGGCCCAGATGAGCAGACTGGACAAGAAAGTGCGCAGATGGGTCAAGCAATGGCCAGATATGCCCATAAATCGGGAGCTATTCCTGACAGAACCATCCAGCGTCATTTCCGACTACCTCGATGATAAAGCCGATCACTTCACACTGAGCCAAGCGTCATTGGATTTATCCATCTGGCACACAATCAACTACGAGAAGGATCTCCTTTCGGGCATTTCGAGTTCAGAGCACCTCTGCTTGGCGTCCCTATACAGTGGCCAATCCCTTGCGCTTGCCAGGACCCTAATCGCTGAGGGGTTAAATATCTCCATACTCCCCAACGACGCATCTCTATCCCTTGGACTTGCCGCCGCGGCTAACCAGAAGGACGAATTTACTGCCAGGCATGAAATTCTGATCGAAGGACTCACTTCACCCTTGCTTGACTTCTCTACCTCAACCAATCCAAAAAATGAAAAAGGCGAGCTATTCTCACACCTTTGGTTCATGATGAAGCTCCATCTGAAAACCATGAACGTGGAACTAGATGTGTCCAACATTTCGCACCCTGCCCATCTACTTCCTTATGAGCGCGCATTAGAAAACTGGGATACACGCGATGAAAAAATCGTCCAAAGCCTGATTTCTGAAATGGCTGAATTCCACATATCCAACACCACCCCCATCACACCCGACGACATTGCAGAATTTGACTACGAATACACCATGCTTTTCCCCTATGAAATAATTACATTCCTGCAGATCCGAACATGGAACGGACTAGTCAATCCCGAGAAATTTGATCACCCTCTGATGAGTCACCCGCTCTCCCTTCATCAAACGGCGACTCATGCTCAGCTCCCGGAGAGCTTCCGCAGCGCTGTCCTTAAGTTCAACTGCAGGCGCGAGCATCAAGCTGTTTGATGCTAGGAGCATCTGAAATTCGGGTGACTACCGACGGCAGGGCTTCCCACGCCGAAGCACTGCTGCCAGGCCCGCTCGGGGTCAGGCCACCACAGTGCGAAGCAGATCCGCTTAGACCAGGATCTTCACGCGGTCGTCTGTGATTGGATAGATCCATTTGGTGTTGATCCTGGCCTCAAGTACTCAATCGGCCAGTAATCAAGAAAGTTGCACTGAGCGACACGGGCGCTGGGTGGCTCTGCGATTGTCGATGCCAACCATGAACTGCGCGCCGCGAAACGCGCAAACGAAAAACGCCCCCTTGCGGGAGTGTTTTTCTTGAATCTGGAGCGGGAAACGAGACTCGAACTCGCGACCTCAACCTTGGCAAGGTTGCGCTCTACCAACTGAGCTATTCCCTCCGGCGCGCGCCAATCTTCGCCGGATGACTGGCACTGCTCCAAAGGCTGACGGACCCTTCCTCGTCGCCCATAAATGTTCGGTCACATTGGATTCGAAACATGGGCGTTTGCTGCGTCTTTTCGGACTATTTGCATGGACCCATTCCGCTCAGCATAGCAACGTACAACAAGCCATTCGGAATGAGTACACTGTCAAGAGGCTGAGCAGATGCTTATTCAGAGTTTCGAGACAGACGAGTTTATCGAGCGGCAGAACGATTAGTTTGCAGGGAGTGATTCCGGTTCGCTTTAGGAAGAATGAAATGACTACGCTTGATGACATTGCCAAGGACCTTGGCGATACATTCCCATATCGTAAGGTATGTCTTTCACCCGATGATGTACCTAAAGATGTCGCACTGCCCAGGAGCTGGGAGAACTTTGGACTCAGGCCGCACGTCGCCCCGTTCTTTCCTGATGGCTGGCGCTCATTCTCCAATGAGTTCCCATCCACAATTGCACTATTCAAGGACTGCCTGCTGGGCACAGCACTGCTACTAGGTGATGAAACTGAATTGGCGTACATCTTTCATGACGGAAACGGCCTCTACTACTACCTAGGTGGAAGGCCCGTCGAAGGTGCAGCCACAGAGACCTTTGAGTTCAAGCATCTGCCCAGCAGACTGCAGGACTTCTATCGCGAAGTGCACGACGGTTACACCTTCTTTCCTGCGCGCTCCATGGGCCCGCAACGCCTTGGCGACCAGTCACGGGTCTCCTAACTGGTCGATGAGGCAGACGATTCTTTTGTGGCAGGTTGGATCACCGTATTCTCGAACGGCAGCGGAGACTATGTCGCAGTGAACGCCGACAGCCATGATGATTCGGATGGTTTGATTTGGTGGCATGAGCATCCTGCAACTCCAGAATTCGCCATTGATGTCTTCAGAGTGATGGACGCATGGATGGGAGTTTTCCTGGCGGACACCAAGCCTCGCGCGCAACTGCTTGGCAAGCCCTGCTAGCTGCTCGCCCGCCTCGCCCCTTCTCCGTTGATAGCGGACTGGCCTGAGACCAAGTCAGGCGCGCGGTGATGGTCGACCGGCCTGACGACAAGCGTTGATGCCCCATCCCCTCACACAAACGTCGAGCAACTCTCAGACCCCGGCCGCAATCGGCTCAACACGCTTCGGTGGCCCACAACGAAAAACGCTCCCTTGCGGGAGCGTCATTCTTGAATCTGGAGCGGGAAACGAGACTCGAACTCGCGACCTCAACCTTGGCAAGGTTGCGCTCTACCAACTGAGCTATTCCCGCTTGGGAGGCGAAATTTTACCTATTCCAAGGATGCCGTCAAGCGCTTTTTTCAGGGTCTGCGAGGTGCCCGGCGTCGCGTATCCGCGCCATGCGTGAATACGCGCATCGATGGGCTCAGTTGCCCAGCTTCTTCTGCCGCGCACGCTCGCGCGCAGCGCGCTCGTCATCGCGCAGGCTCGGCCAGGCGGCGTGCAGGTACTGCAGGCCCGACCACAGGGTCAGCACCGCGGCAATGGCCAGGGTCCAGTCGCCGATATGGAACACCGGCCAGCCCATCCAGATGTCTTCCACCGGCACGTTGGGGGCCACCGAATACAGCAGGCACAACAGCGCGACCATCTGCGCGGTGGTCTTGACCTTGCCGATCATCGCCACGCGCACCTTGGCGCGCTGGCCCAGCTCGGCCATCCACTCGCGCAGCGCCGATACTGCAATCTCACGGCCGACGATGACCGCCGCCCAGAACGCCATCCACGGCGTCGGATGGCCCTGCACGATCAGGAACAGCGCCACTGCCACCATCAGCTTGTCCGCGACCGGATCGAGGAACGCCCCGAAGGCCGACTCCAGCTGGTAACGGCGTGCAATCCAGCCATCGAGCCAGTCGGTGATCGCGGCCAGGCCGAAGATCGCCGCCGAAGCGAAGTTGGTCCAGGTATAGGGCAGGTAGAACACCAGCACCAGCACCGGGATCATCACGATCCGCAACAACGTCAGCCAGGTGGGCAGGGTCAACTTCATGCTTGCGTGCTTCTCTCTCTACTCGGCCGCATCGGGCGTGGCCAACCCGTGCAGGTTAGCGTAGATACGTGCCGCGAGGGCGTCATTGATGCCTTCCACCTTGGCGATTTCCGCTTCGCCAGCGGCTTTCAGGCCCACCAGGCCACCGAAATGCTTGAGCAGGCTGGCGCGGCGGCGCGGCCCGATGCCGGGGATATCCTCCAGCTTGCTGGTCATCCGTGCCTTCTGGCGGCGCCCACGGTGGCCGGTGATGGCGAAGCGGTGAGCCTCGTCGCGAACCTGCTGGATGAACTGCAGCGCCGGGTTGGCCGCGCCCGGGCGCAGCTCGCGGCCATCGGGCATCACCAGCGCTTCGTGGCCGGCGCGGCGCTCCACGCCCTTGGCCACGCCCACCAGCAGCACGCCTTCCACGCCCAGGTCGGCCAGTGCGGCCTGCGCCTGCGCCAGCTGCCCGGCGCCGCCGTCGATCAGCAGCACGTCCGGCAGCACGCCCTGCTCTTCCACCGCACGGCGGAAGCGGCGGTCGATGGCCTGGCGCATGGCGGCGTAGTCATCGCCCGGCTCGATGCCGCTGATGTTGAAGCGGCGATACTGCGCGCGCACCGGACCGGCGGCGTCGAACACCACGCACGAGGCCACGGTGGCCTCGCCCAGGGTGTGACTGATGTCGAAACATTCAACCCGCTTGACCGGCTCGGCCAGGCCCAGCATCTCGCGCAGTGCGTCGCTGCGCGCCTGCTGCGCGTTGCGGCTGTTGAGTTCGGTGGCCAGGGTCAGCTGCGCGTTGCGGCTGGCCAGTTCCACGTAGCCGGCTCGCTCGCCGCGCACGTTCCACTTCAGCTGCACCTTGCGCTCGGCCGAGGCCGACAGCGCGGCAACCAGCAGGTCGGCATCGGGAATCTCGCGGTCCAGCAGGATCTCGCGCGGCGGCTCGAATTCGATGTAGTACTGCGAAACGAACGCGGCCAGCACTTCCTCCGGGCTTTCCTCGCCGTTGGTGCGCGGGAAGAACGGGCGGGTGCCGAGGTTGCGGCCATCTCGGAAGGCCAGCAGCAGCACGCAGGCCTGCGACCCCTGCATGGCCACCGCCAGCACGTCCAGGTCGGCAGCACGGCCATCCACGTACTGGCGGGTCTGCATGCTGCGCAGCGAGGAAATCAGGTCACGCAGGCGCGCGGCCTGCTCGAATTCCAGTGCCTCGCTGGCGGCCTGCATCTGCTCGCCCAGCTCGCGGGTCAGTTCGTCGCTCTTGCCCTCCAGGAACAGCGCGGCGCGGCGCACCGATTCGGCGTACTCGGCAGGCGCTACCAGCTCCACGCACGGCGCGCTGCAACGGCCGATCTGGTACTGCAGGCACGGCCGCGAACGGTTGCGGAACACGCTGTCCTCGCAGCTGCGCAGCTTGAACAGCTTGTGCATCAGGTTCAGCGTTTCGCGTACCGCGGTCACGCCCGGGTACGGCCCGAAATAGCGGCCGGGAATGGCACGCGGGCCGCGATGCAGCGCGATGCGGGGCCAGTCCTCACGGGTCAGCAGTACATGCGGGTAGGTCTTGTCGTCGCGCAGGGAGACGTTGTAGCGCGGCGAGAGCGATTTGATCAGCTGGTTTTCCAGCAGCAGCGCCTCGGCTTCCGAGCGTGTGACGGTCACGTCCATGCGCGCGATCTGCGAGATCATCGACATGATCCGCGCGTTCTTCGGACTGCCGTTGAAGTAGCTGCCAACGCGATTGCGCAGTGCACGGGCCTTGCCCACATACAGCAGGGTGTCGTCGGCGGCGTACATGCGGTACACGCCGGGCGCGGTGCTGAGCTGGGCCGCGAAGGCCTTGCCGTCGAAGGCCGGGGCGGGAACGTCGGTCATTCGCTGATCGGCACTTCGCTGAGCACGCCGCTGTCGGGATCGAATCGCAGCACGGCATGGGCGTCGGTCTCGGCAATCCACACCGCCCCGGCCCCCACCGCCAGGCCGGCCGGGCCATGCAGGCGACGCGGCAGCGGTTGGGTCGTCAGTTCGCCTCCGCCCAGGCGCAGCGTGCGCAGGCGGCCGTTGCCGGTATCGGCAATCCACAGCAGCGGCGCATCCGGGCTCAGCGCGATGGCCTGCGGGAACTGCAGGCTGGCTTGGGCGCGGGGACCGTCTTCACTGCCGAAGCGCCAGGGCCCCTGCCCGACCAGGGTCTGCACCAGGTCGCCACGCAGCTGAAGCGCGCGGATCGAGGAACCCAGCGCATCGGCCACGTACAGCACCTGCTGCACCACGGCGAGCGCGGTGGGCTGGGCGAAGGCCGCCAGATGGCCGCTGCCATCACGCTCGTCAATGGAGCCGCTGCCGGCGCGCCATTGCAGGCTGCGCTGGCCCAGGTGGTAGCTCCAGATGCGGTTGTCGCCGGCCATCGCGATGTGCAGCTGGTTGTCGGCAATGGCCAAGCCGACCGGGTGGTCCAGCGAGACCTGCCGCGGCTGCGCAACCGGACCTTCCACCGGCGCACCGGGGCGCCCGTTGCCACACAGGGTGTCGACGATGCCGGTCAACAGGTTGATGCGGCGCACGGCATGGTTGCCGGTATCGGCCACGTACAGCGAATCGCGCTCCAGCACCAGCGCCTGCGGGCGATGGAATGCCGCTTCGGCAAGGTTGCCATCCATGAAATCGGCGGTACCGAGGCCGAACTGGCGCAGGATGCGGCCACCGTGGCTGCATTCAAGGATGCGGTGGTGGCCACTGTCGGCGATGTACAGGCGCTCGGTGCTGACTGCCAGCCCCAACGGGAAGCGCAGGGCCTGGCGCGGTTCCGGATGCAGTTCGCTGCCCCCGCGCGACGGCGCCGAAGGGGCTCCCTGGCACAGCGCGTTCAAGGCGCGTTCCAGTTCACCGGGGGCCCCCAGCCCGATCAGCCGTTGCTGCTCCCTGCCCTGTGCATCCAGCAGCACCAGGGTCGGCCAGGCGCTGACGCCGAAGCGGCGCCAGCCATCCCAGTCGGCATCCAGCAGCACAGGCATGGTCAGGCCCTGGCGACGCAGCAGTTTCAGTGCAGCGCTGGCGTCACGTTCGAAATCGAAGCGCGGCACCTGCAGCACCAGCGGCTGCAGCTTGCCCGGATGGCGCGACAGCCATTGGCCGAACTCAGCCAGGCGTTGCGCGCTCCAGGCGGAGGCCGCATTGACGAACAGCAGCGCGACCGGCCGGCCGCGCAGTTCGGTCAGGGTGCAGGGGGTGGCGTTGAGCCAGGTGGCGAACTCGGGCAGGTCCGGGACGGGCTGGACGTTCATGATCCGATTATGCCGGAGTCGGCGTCATGCAACAGTCGTGCCACTGCACGTTTTGCAGCATCGTCGACCAGCGACCAGACCTGTTCGAAATGATCGCTCCCGCCGGTGTACGGATCGGGGATCGCGATCCGCCCCTGCGCGCCGGACCAGGGCAGGTACAGCGCCAGCCGTTCGCGCTGCGCCACCGACGCCAGGCGACCGGCGTCACGCAGGTTGGCCTCGTCGGCACACAGGATCCAGTCGAAACGGTCGAAATCCGCGGCCTGCAGCTGGCGTGCGCGCAGGCTGCCGATGTCCACACCGTGCCCGGCCGCGCAGGCGATCGCGCGCCGGTCCGGTGGCTCGCCCACGTGCCAGTCGCCGGTGCCGGCCGAATCCACCTGCACCCGCCCGGCCAGCGGCGAGGCCTCCAGGCGTGCACGCAGCGCACCTTCGGCCATCGGCGAACGGCAGATGTTGCCGAGGCAGACGACCAGCAGTTTCATCGGGCAGCCAGCGCCTGAAGAAGCGCTTCGGCGCGCTCCAGGTCCTCGGGCGTGTCGATGCCCGGCGGGAATGGTTCGGGCGAGATCGCCACACTGATCGGGTAGCCCGCCTCCAGCACACGCAGCTGCTCCAGCGATTCGACCTGCTCCAGCTGGCCTGGCGGCATCGCCGCGAACCGCTGCAGGAAACCGGCGCGGTAGCCGTAGATGCCGATGTGGCGCAGCCAGTGGTGACCGGCCGGCAGCGCGTCGCGGCTGCGTGCGAAGCCGTCGCGGTGCCAGGCGATCGGCGCGCGGCTGAAGTACATCGCCTCGTTGCGCACGTTGCGCACCAGCTTGACCACGTTCGGGTCGAACAGCGTAGGCGCGTCCTCGACGGCGGTGGCCAGGGTCGACATCGGTGCAGTGCCGTTGGCCAGTACCTCGGCCACGGCGCGGATGCCGGCCGCCGGCGCGAACGGCTCGTCGCCCTGCAGGTTGACCACCACCGTGTCATCGGCCCAGCCGGCAATGCGTGCGCACTCGGCCAGGCGATCGGTGCCGGACGCATGCGACGCAGCGGTCATCGCCACCTTCACCTCGGCCAGCCCGGACAGCGCATCGGCAATGCGCTGATCGTCGGTCGCTACCCAGACCTCCCGGGCGCCGGCCTGCAGCGCGCGGCGCGCCACGTGCAGTACCAGCGGTTCACCCCCCAGCAGGCGCAACGGCTTGCCGGGCAGCCGCGAGGCGGCATAGCGGGCCGGGATGGCGACGACGAATTCGGTCATGGGGCGGTACTCGGCAGGCTCGTTACAAGGGGAATGCGGCCGGCGGCGCGTGAATGCAAGCGCCGCTGCGCCGCTCAGTTCGGTCGCAGCTTGTCCAGGCGGTCAGTCAGCGCCACCCAGAACGCGGCGGGCAACTCGGCGCGCAGCGGAACCGCGTAGTGCCAGTCGTTGCCGAACGCCCGGCATTTCACCGCATCCTTTTCGGTCATCAGTACCGGCAGCTGGCTGCCGAAGGACAGGTCCTGCGGCTGATAGGCCTGGTGGTCGGCGAACGCATGCGGCACGACGCCGATGCCACGCGCGCGCAGCATGTCGAAGAAGCGCTGCGGATGGGCGATGCCGGCCACCGCATGCACGCGCTGGCCCTTGAAGTACGCCAGCGGGCGCGCGCGGCCACCGGCCAGCGGCTGCGCACTGTCGATGTGCAGGGCCATCGGCCACTGGCCGAAGCCACAGGCCTGTGCCGCAGTCTCCTCATCGGCCTGACCGAGATTGACCACGCGGAAATCGCATTCGCTGGCGCGGCTGACCGGCTCGCGCAGCGGCCCGGCCGGAATCATCCGGCCATTGCCATAGCGACGCTGCGCATCGACCACTTCGATCTCGATGTCGCGCGCCAGCCGGTAGTGCTGCAAACCGTCGTCGCAGACGATCACATCGCAGCCGGCCTCGATCAGCGCCTTGCCGGCAGCAACCCGATCACTGTCCACGCGCACCGGCACGCCGGTCTTCCAGGCGATCAGCACCGGCTCGTCACCGCCCTTGGCGGTTGGCGTGTCGGCCTTTACCCACAGCGGCGTGTCGGCATCCTCGCGCCCGTAACCGCGGCTGGCCACGCCCGGCTTCCAGCCGGCGGCACGCAGGCGCTCCACCAGTGCGATGGTCAGCGGCGTCTTGCCAGTGCCACCGGCGGTGATGTTGCCAACCACGATGACCGGCACCGGCAGCGTGTAACGCTTGCGCCAGCCACGCCGATAGGCGCGCCGGCGCAGCGCGGTGACGCCGGCGTACAGCGGTGCCAGCAGGCGCATCGCCCACGGAACCGGGCTGCCGTCGTACCAGTACGCCGGGGTCTGGGTACCCTTGCCGGCCATCAGTCCTGCCTTTCGCGGAACTGCATGCTGTGCAGATGCTGGTACAGGCCGCCCAGCTCGAGCAGCTCCTTGTGCGTGCCGCGTTCAACGATGCGGCCATGGTCCATCACCAGCACCTGGTCGGCATGCTCGATGGTCGACAGCCGGTGCGCGATGACCAGCGTGGTGCGTTCGGGCATCAGGCGCTGCAGCGCGTCCTGTACCAGGCGCTCGGATTCGTTGTCCAGCGCCGCAGTGGCTTCGTCGAGGATCAGGATCGGGGCGTCGCGCAGGATCGCGCGGGCGATCGCCAGGCGCTGGCGCTGGCCACCGGACAGCAGCGCGCCGTTCTCGCCTACCGGCGTCTGCAGCTGCTGCGGCATGCGTGCGATGAACTCCCACGCGTTGGCGGCTTCGGCCGCCGCGCGGATCTGCTCGTCGGTCGCTTCCATGCCATAGGCGATGTTGGCGGCGATTGTGTCATCGAACAGCATCACCTTCTGCCCGACGATCGCCACCTGCCGGCGCAGGTCGGCCAGCGGATAGTGATCCAGCGCCACGCCATCGAGGGTGATGACGCCGCCACTGGGCTCGTAGAAGCGTGGCACCAGCCGGATCAGGCTGGTCTTGCCGCTGCCGGAACGGCCGACAATGGCCGTCACCGTACCCGGCCTGGCAACGAAACTGATGTCGTCCAGGGCGATGCCACTGTCTTCGCGGTAGCGCAGCATGACGTGGTCGAACGCCAGTTCGCCACGCACGCGTTGCACGCGGTGCTGGCCTTCGTCGCGCTCCACCGGCATGTCGAGGATGCCGAACAGGCGCTCGGCGGCGGACACGCCGCGCGAAATCGAGGTCTGCACGCTGGTCAGGCGCCGCAGCGATGGAATGATCGCCATCATCGAGGTCATCAGGCCCATGAACTGGCCGGCATTGAGGCGGCCGGCCAGGGCTTCGCGGGTCGACACCCAGACGATCACCGCCAGCGCCAGTGCGGCCAGGAACTGCACCACGCTGGACGCCGCTGCGCGGGTCACCTCGACCTTCATGTTCAGCGCCAGCATGCGGTTGGCCAGGCGCGAGTAGCGCGAGATCTCATGCTGCTGGGTGCCGTGCACCTTCACTTCCTGCTGCGCCGCCAAGGACTGCTCGGCGGTCTGCGCCATCGTGCCCATGCCGTCCTGGATGCCGCGGCTGATGCGGCGGTAGCGCTTGCCCACGTAGGACACGATGCCACCGATCAGCGGCACCACCAGCAGCATTGCCAAGGTCACCTTGACGCTCATCTGCAGCATCACCGCCAGCATCGCGATGATGGTGAGGGTATCGGCCACCACGGTCTTCAGCGCGTCGGCGCTGGCCTGGGTGACCTGCTCGGTATCGAAGTTCAGGCGGCTGACCATCACCGGCGTCGCTTCGGTATCGAAGTGCGACGACGGCAGGTGCAGGTACTTCTGCAGCACCTGCTCACGCAGGTCGCGGACCACGCTGCGGCCAGTCTTGGCCAGCGTGTAGTCACTGACCCAGGTGGCCACGCTACGCATCAGGAACAGGCCGAGGATGGTCAGCGGCAGGACCACGGCCGCGCGCGGCTGCGGATCGACAAACCCCTCGTTGACCAGCGGCTCCATCAGCTTGGTGAAGTGATAGCCGGCCAGGGCTTCGACCACCATGGCGATGACCGCGCCCACCATGAACACCCAGTAGGTGCGGGTGTAGCCCAGCAGACGTTTGTAGATCGGCCACACCGGCGCGTGTTTGGAACTCATGGACGCACCTCGGGTGCTGTTGCAATGGCAATACGGCGGAAGCCGAGCTGACCGAGCGCATCCTGCGCGGTCACCACGGCCTGATAGGGCGTGCGGGCATCGGCACGCAACAGCACGGGCTGGCTGCGGTCACTGCCGGCCACGGACGCGATGGTCTGCTTGACCGACTCGACGTCGCTGCGCAGCACTTCCTGGTCATTGATGAAATAGCGGCCTTCGGCGTTGATCAGCACGCTGAGCGAACGCGGCGGCTCGTTGTTGGGCTGCTGGCTGGCGGTAGGCAGCTGCACCTGCAGCGTCGAGCGCGCATCGAAGGTGGTGGTGACCACGAAGAAGATGATCAGCACCAGGATGACGTCGATCAGCGGCACCAGATCGATATGCGGCTCATCCTGGGAGCGGTCATTGCCGATACGCATCGATCAGGCCTTCGCCGTCGCGGCGTTGGCCGGTCGCGCCGGCGCGGCCGGGTTCATCACCCCGGGGCGACCGTCGAGCGTGTCCAGCAGGGCACTGGCTTCCTGCTCCATTTCCACCACGTAGCCGTGGATGCGGCCCTTGAAGTAGCGATGGAACATCAGTGCCGGAATGGCCACGATCATGCCCGTGGCGGTGCACACCAGCGCCTTGCCGATACCGCCGGCCAGCTGGTTCACGTCGCCCACCCCATGGTCGAGGATGCCCAGGAACATCTGGATCATGCCGATCACCGTGCCCAGCAGGCCCAGCAGCGGGCCGGCCGAGGCAATGGTGCCCAGCGCGTTGAGGAAACGTTCCATGCGGTGCACCAGGTGGCGGCCGGTGTCCTCGATGCGCTCGCGGATCTGGTCGCGCGGACGATTGCGGGCTTCCAGCGCGGCCGCCAGCAATGCGCCCAGCGGCGAGTTGGCACGCAGGGTCTGCAGGTGCGCCGGGTCAAGCTTGCCGCGTGCGGCCCAGTTGCGCACTTCCTGGCCGAGGCCGGGCGGCATCACTTCAGTCCGCCGCAGGGACCAGAAACGCTCCAGGATGATCGCCAAAGCCAGTACGCCCAACAGCAGCAGCGGCACCATCGGCCAGCCACCGGCCTTGACCAGTTCCCACACGTTTCAACCCTCCGGCCCAACGGCCGCTTGTTCGTTCGGCGATAGGATAGCAGCCGACCGCGCCCGCCCAGCGGCATCCCACCACCGGGATGCGTGGATACGCTGTTCACGCAGCTGCAGCCCTTGTGCACCAAGCCATACGCGGATCGCGCCGGAGTCGGCCGTGGCCAGCACTTCCGCCCCCTGCGCCTGCCAGCGTTGGACCACGTCCTGGCGTGGATGGCCGAAACGGTTGCGGTGGCCGGCCGAAACCACCGCCAACCGTGGCGCCACGGCGGCCACCCACGGCGCGCTGGAGCTGCCACCGCTGCCATGATGCGGCACCAGCACCACATCCGCCTTCAGCGCGGCCGGAGACGACTGCAGCAGCGTCCGCTCGGCCGGTCGGCCGATGTCACCCGGCAGCAGGACCACGCCGTGGTGGCTGGCGATGCGCAGCACGCAGCTGTCTTCGTTCTCAGCCTCACGGCTGCCCGGCGCCGGGTGCAGGACCTGGAAATCTACCCCGTCCCACTGCCAGCGCAGCCCCTGCTGGCAGGGCGTCGCGCCGGCGATGGTGCTGCCCGGTGGCGCCAGCAGCTGCAGTCCGGACAGCTGCCGTCGCAGGCTGGACAGGCTGCCGGTGTGATCAAGATGGTCATGGCTGAGCATCACCTGCCGGGGCGGCGCCTGGCCGAGCGCGCGCAGGGCCGGGACCAGAATGCGCTCGCTGCCCTCGCCGCCGGTCGGAGGCCCTACGTCGTACCAGAGCGCGTGCCGCGCTGTACGCACCAGCACCGCTGTGCCCTGCCCCACATCGTGCACCAGCAGCTCCAGTTCCCCCTCGGCCGGTGCATGCCGCGCCGGCCACAACAGCGGCAGGCACAGCAGCAGGCCCGCCAGGCCACCGCCGGCGCCGCGTGGCAGCAGCCACCAGAACACCCCCGCCAATGCCGCCGGTACGGCCCAGCGCGGCGCCTCGGCCAACCACCACATGGCCTGCGGGTGCAGCGCCAGTGGCTGCAGCGCCTGCCAGCTCAGCTCGAACAGCCAGGCCGCAGCACGCCAGGACCAGCGGCCGGCTCCCTCGTGCAGCGCATGCAGCCCCGTACCCAGCAACGACAACGGCACCACCAGCAACGTCCACCACGGAATGATCGGCAGGTTGACCAGCGGCCCCAACCGCGCGGTGCCGCCGAACAGGGCCACGCACAGCGGCAACAGGCCGAGGCTGGCCACGCCCTGGGCGGCCAGGAAGCCACGCAGGCCCCCACCGGCGCCCTCTGGCCCGGTTCGCGGCAGGCACCACAGCAGCCACAGGACCCCGCCAAAGCTGAGCCAGAAGCCGGCCGACAACACCGACAGCGGCGCCGGCAGCAGCATCACCATCGCGGCCAGGGCCAACCCCTGCCCCGCACCCACCGGGCGACGTCCGGCACGGGCCAGTGCCACCAGCCCGATCATCAGCGCCGCGCGCACCGTTGGCAGCGCGCCGCCGGCGGCCACGGCATAGGCGGCTGCGGCCAGCGCTGCACCCCATGCCGCCGCCTGTGGCCGTGGCCAGCAATGTCCCAGCACCGGGCACAGCCACCACGACAAGCGGCACAGCAGTACCCCGAAGCCCGCCACCACGCCCACGTGAAAACCGGAAATGGCGACCAGATGGGTCAGGCCCAGCGCGCGCAGGTGCTCCCAGTCGGCATCGGACAGCCCGCGGGTATCGCCCAGCGCCAAGGCCTGCACGAACCGCGCGGCAGGATGTGCCACCTGCGTAGCGATGGCGTCACTGCTGCGCTCGCGCCAGGCTGGCAGGCCCTGCGCAGGCGCGCGCTCACGCGCAGCCCCCGGGTCGCGTACCGTGCCATTGCCGGAGATGCCGCGCAGCAAGGCATGGCGTTCGCCGTCGAAGCCGCCGGGATTGATCCGCGAACGTGGCGCACGCACGCGCAGCGGCAACTGCCAATGCGATCCCGCACGAACCGCATGCCGCCCACCCTCGGCCTCGTGCGCTGACGACCCGCGCCACGGATCGTTCCAGGTGACCTGCAGGCGCTTGCCGCGCAGCGCTGGCAGCGCATCGGCCTCATCCACGTGCAACACGAAACGGGTGTAGCCGGGCCCCCGCTGCGGAAGATCGGCGACTCGTCCGCTCACCCGCACATCCTGCGGCGGCGCGCCGGGTGGCAGCTGGCCGTGCAGCGCCCAATGCCCGTGCAATGTGGCCCATGCCAGGCCGAGCACGATTGCAGCCCAGGGGCGGCCGCGCCAGCGCAGCAGCCAGCCCGCGCCGCCGGCAACCGCCATCGGCGCGCTCAGCCACAGCGGCAGCAGCGCCGGCATCTGCACGCAGGCCAGCGCGCCCAGCACCAGGCCGGCAGCGCAGCCGGGGCCGAACAGGGCCGGCGCGGAACGTTCGGAAGCCATTCCATCAGCCTGCCGCCAGGCGCTACAGGCTGCCTATCAGGGTTTCCCCCGCGCGGCTGTCAGCGCCGGACGGTGCCGCGATGGAAGTTGACCCGGAAGCTGGCACCACCGCCGGTGGCCTCGCCGACACTGACCGAGCCGCCGTGATGCTGCACGATTTCCTTCACCAGATGCAGGCCGAGGCCACTGCCGCTGCCCGCCGCGCGCAGGCGATGGAACGGCTCGAAGATCGCTTCACGGTCACTCACCGGAATACCGGCGCCCTGATCGCTGACTTCCAGAAGGCCACGTGCATCCAGGCGCACGCAGATGGTGCCGCGCCCGCCGCCGTGGACGATGGCGTTGTGCACCAGGTTGGCGATCACCCGCCCCAGCGCCAGGCTGTCGCCATGGATCCACACGGGCGACTCCGGCGCATCCACCTCGAAGCCATAGCCGGCGCCGACCACCAGTGGCGCCAGATCGGCGGCCGCTTCACGCACCAGCAGCGCCAGATCCAGCCGCTGCAGTGCGCCGACATTGCGATCGAGCCGCTGCAGGTCAAGCAGGTGCTCGGCGACGTTGCCGAGCCGCGCCACGTCGGTCAGCAGCTGCGATTTCAGCTCACCCTGCGGCAGCTGCGACAAGCGCGCCTGTACCACTGCAATCGGCACCCGCAGCTCGTGCGCGGCATCGGCGAGGAACTTGTCACGTGCTGCATAGCCCTGCTGCACCTTGTCGATCGCGTCGTTGAAAGCTTCCACCAGCGGCGCGACCTCGGTCGACACCAGCTGCGCATCCAGCCGCGCACCCGGCTGGCCGATATCCAGCTCCTTGGCCTGCTGTGCGGACCGACGCACGCCGCGCATCGCACGGTGGATCACGGTCGGCATCACCAGCAGCGTGATCACGATCAGCGGCAGGAAGAACCACAGGCCGATCAGGCGCAGCACCATCAGTGCGCCGTCCAGCAGCCCGCCCTTCGGTGCCCCGCCCACCATCACCGTGATGCGCCGCCCATCCTCGTTGCGGATCATCACCCGCGCAACGTCCAGATAGGGCGGCACCAGTGAACCCAGTTCGGTGGCGCCCACTGTCGGCAAGCGTGCCAGCAACGGGGCGTGGACCGCAGGAATCGTGCCGCGCTCCAGCCACGTGCCCCTGTCATCAACCGCCGCGAACCAGAGGTTGCCCCCCGCCCCGGCATTGAGCCTGTCCCAGCGCGCCTGGTCCAGTACCAGCCGGCCGCCTTCGCTGTGCACGGCTTTGGCTACCGCCTCGGCCGTGAACATGTCCATTCCCCAAGTGTCCTTGTCGCCCCAGGTCAGGATCAACGCGACCACCGCGAACAACACAGTGAAGGCCTGCGCCAGGAACAACCGCCAGGCCAGGCCGAGCGTGATGGAGCGGATCGGTCGGGTCATCTCACGCCTCCGCCAGCAGATAGCCGACGCCGCGGATCACATGGATCTCCACACCAGCCCCGGCCTGCTGCAGCGCCTTGCGCAGCTTGGAAATGTGCGCGTCGAGTGCATTGGACTGGATCTCGTCATCAAACCCGTACACCGCCGCTTCCAGCGCGCTGCGTGTGACCGTGCGCCCCTGGCGCATCGCCAGCGCCTGCAGCACCAGCACCTGGCGCCGGGGCAGTGCCAGCGGCTGGCCTCCCACCTGCGCCTGCAGCGATTCGAAGTCGAATTCCAGCCGCCCCAGGTGCAGGCGCGGCGTCACCATCGCCGAGGGCCGCCGTGAGACTGCACGGATCCGCGCCATCAGTTCCTCGATCGCCACTGGCTTCACTAGGTAGTCATCGGCCCCCACATCCAGGCCCTCGACCTTGTCTGACAACGTGCCCTTGGCGGTCAGCATGATCACCGCCAGGTTAGGCCGCAGTGCACGCGCGGTGGCGACGAACGCCGCGCCATCGCCATCGGGCAGCTGGCGGTCGAGCAACATCAACTGGTGTACCGGTTCGCGCAGCGCGATCGTAGCTTCGGCCAGGCTTCCGACCACGTCGGCGACCACGCCCTGCCGCTCCAGGCCCGATTGCAGGGCTCGGGACAGATCGGGATCGTCTTCGACCAGGAGGATGCGCATCAGGGGGTTCGGCTACCGGAAACGCTGCCGATCATAGTGCCTTGCGCCGGGTTTGGGCGCCTTCGCATGCCGATTGCCGACGCGCAATGTTCTGACAATGTTGCGCCCGCACCATGCACAGCCATCCTCCGCAAAGTGGCTGATCGATGCCGTTGCTGCCCCCGACCCTGCTGCGCCTGTTGCTGTTCTCCGCTGCCATCAGCTTTCCGTTGGCCGCCAACCAGCGGTTCGGCGATGCAGTAAAGGACAGCCCGATGGCGCGGCGTGGGACACAGACGTCGGCCTTCGTTTCCCTGATGCGCTCGTTCTGAGCGAGCGCCCGTTACAGACAAGGACACCCCTCATGGCCTGCGTCTCCGCCCCCCTCGAAGCCCATGCGATCCTGTGTGCTCCCGACCTGGACAGCGCAGAACGTGCGTATCTGGGCCTTATGCCCGATCTGGAGCATGTGGATGCGCTGGCCCGCCGCGCACTCGGGCTTTCGCGCGTCGCCGATGCGGCACGCACCTACGCGCTGTCGATGACCCTGGTCGGGCTGCGCCTGCAGGAACTTGAGATGAGCGAAGCGACCGCAAAGGAGCACCGCCAGGCTACGCTGCACAGCCTGCGGCAGGTCTTCAACGCCTGAGCGCAGGGGCACGATGGCTCAGCGGAAGGTGGCCCAGGCCAGCACCGCAGCCAGCAGAGCTACCCAGACCACGGCCTTGAAGGTGCCTTCCAGCATGTTGCCGCCGAACAGCAGCTCGACGAATGGATTGGTCCGGGGAGCCGGAACATGCTCGCTCATCTGAGACGGATCCTGAGAGTGGTAGGGACGCGCACGCCACGGCGACGCGCGGAACGTCTGCTTAACAACTCGCGCCGCAGTTCGGGTATGTTCCGGACAACGCTGCGTTCAAGGATGATCAATGCTCAAGCGCGCCCTGGTTCCTGTTGCTGCCCTGCTGCTGTCGGCGTTGATCATCGCGCTGGGATGGCAGAACCGCCAGTTGCGGCAGATCAACGAGCAGATGGCCGCCCAGCTGCAGGCCATGCAGCATGAGGCGCATGGCCTGGCGCT
This sequence comes from Stenotrophomonas sp. A3_2, assembly GCF_036624925.1. Lineage (NCBI taxonomy): Bacteria > Pseudomonadati > Pseudomonadota > Gammaproteobacteria > Lysobacterales > Lysobacteraceae > Stenotrophomonas > Stenotrophomonas sp. A3_2. The sequence goes on along the minus strand of NZ_JAZKVY010000339.1, from coordinate 163,017 downwards.
GGGCACGCGTGCCGATACGTTGGCATTGAAAACCACCCAGCGCACCCGGGTGATGATCGGCGGCGAACGCAGCACTGCCCAGATCCTGTACTTCTTTTCCACCGCCTGCCGCTATTGCCTGGCCTCGATGCCGCAGCTGCAGCAGATTGCTGGCGGACGTGGCACCAGCGAGCTGGTCGGCGTGGGCCTTCCTCCCTACGATGAACTGGCCGACTACGCCGGCAAGCACGATCTGCGCTTCCCGATTGCCATCGACAGCGACGGCGATGCCGCCAGACGCTACCGCGCCACGGTCACACCGATGCTGGTGGTGCTGGCTGCAGATGGCAGCGTGGCCTACAAACACGTCGGCCAGCTCGATGAGCAGGTCGTGCAGGCCGCCATGAAGTCGCTGGCGCCTCGCCTTGCATTGCACTGAGGCGCCACGCGCCCGATCCGCGCGCCCGCCCTCGCCTCCAGATTCGCGCCACAACCGGCACTCCGGTGCCTTCGGCAACTGCAACACCAACGCCAACCAAGGAGATACACATGATCGGAAAGAAGGTCCTTTCGTCCGTCGCCGGTATCGTCGTTGTCGCCGCGCTGTCGTTCGGCGCGTCCCAGGCCTTTGCGAAGCCAACCAAGGCTGGCTTCGCGCCGGGCTGCACCTACACGCCGGGCTGCGTTTTCGGCGGCAACGGGACAATCGGTGGTACCCGCATCTGCTGCCAGCCGAACTGACCTGTGCAAGGCCGTCCCGCAAACGGCCTACACCGTGCATTTCCACACCTGAAGGAGCCACGCATGATCGGTAAGAAGAAGCTGTTCTCGTCTGTCGCCGGTATCGTCGTTGTCGCGGCCATGGCCTTCGGCACCAGCCAGGCCTTTGCCGTTGCGCCCCAGACCGGCTATGCGCCCGGTTGCGAGCCGCATCCGAGCTGCCCGTTCGGCAACTCCGGCAAGCCTGGCCAGGTGCTGTGCTGTGATCCGCTGTAATCGAAGCCGAGCTGCGGGTCGCCAGCGCTGACCCAGCGCAGCGGTGTTGATCGGCGCCCACCCGCATTGGGCATCGCGCCGGGCCGTCTCTTGGGGCGGCCCGGCACTTCCGGCCCCGGATTCATCCTTCCCCGGGCGCCTTGGCGCGCGCTTTACCGGCTTTCGTCGCATACCGGTTTCACACCGCAGGGGGCAGTGCCACGCTGGACTCCCTTCTCCGGAGCACCGTGCCATGCCGATGCTTGCCCTGCTGCTGTTGTGCGCTGGCCTGTTCGGCCGCGATACCGACGCCGGGGATGCTTCCCTGCGCAGCCAGATCCTGCAGGCCGAGGCTGGGCAGGCAGGAGCATCTCCAATGCCGGATGAGAAAGCAGACCCGGCCACCCTTCAGCTTTACCGGCTGCGCCAGGATCGCGTGCTGCGCGTGGGCAACCAGCCCCTGCGGGCGGACACCCCGCAGCAGCGCACCGGCTCGGCACGCGTTGCGCAGGTCTGGGAACGCGTGGACGGGCATTGGCGGCTGCAGCGCATGATCAGCATCGACGAATGGGTGGCCCAACGCTGACCGCTGGCTGCAGCCCACTGGCGCAAACGAAAAAAGCCGGCCCGGGGCCGGCTTTCATTCTGATCCACCGTTGCACCGGCAGTGCCGGGAGCCAGGTGGTGGGCGGTACAGGGTTCGAACCTGTGACCCCTACCATGTCAAGGTAGTGCTCTACCGCTGAGCTAACCGCCCATCTTGTTCTTGCCGCCCGAAAGCTGGCCTTGCTACGTAAAAACCCGGCGCCAGGGCCGGGCTTTGCATTTCACGACAGCCCTCTTCCGAAGACTTCGTGGTGGGCGGTACAGGGTTCGAACCTGTGACCCCTACCATGTCAAGGTAGTGCTCTACCGCTGAGCTAACCGCCCGTTTTTGCTTCTGAACGTTCGCGATTGCGTCGGTGCAGGCCGCGTATATTACGTATGCCCGCCGTGAAGTGCAATACTCTCGTGAAGAAGATGCTGCACTGCCGCGTTCAGCCCAGACTCGCCTCCTTCAGCTGCCTGATCTGGTCGCGCACGCGGGCCGCGTCCTCGAATTCGAGGTCCTTCGCATGCTGGTACATCTGCTGTTCCAGCGCCTTGAGACGGGACGCCAGCTGGGCCGGGCTGAGCGAGCGATAGTCGCCCCCGTCCTCGGCCACGCCAGGCCTGCCCTTGCCCTTGCCCTTCTTCGCTTCCTTCTCTGCCGCATCCGAACGCGCGCCTTCCAGTACGTCGACGATCGGGCGCGCCACCGAGCGCGGCACGATGCCATGTTGCTCGTTGTACTCGACCTGTTTGGCACGACGGCGGTCAGTCTCATCGATCGCGGCCTGCATCGAACGGGTGATCTTGTCCGCATACAGGATCGCCTTGCCACGCACGTTGCGCGCGGCACGGCCGATGGTCTGGATCAGCGAACCGGTGGAACGCAGGAAGCCCTCCTTGTCGGCATCAAGGATCGCCACCAGCGATACCTCGGGCATGTCCAGGCCTTCGCGCAGCAGGTTGATGCCGACCAGCACGTCGAACTTGCCCAGCCGCAGGTCGCGGATGATCTCCACGCGCTCGACCGTGTCCACGTCCGAGTGCAGGTAGCGCACGCGGATACCATGTTCGGTGAGGTATTCCGTGAGATTCTCGGCCATGCGCTTGGTCAGCGTGGTAACCAGCACGCGGTCGCCCGCCTTGATGCGCGCGTTGGCCTCGCTCATCAGGTCGTCGACCTGGGTACCGACCGGGCGGATCTCCACCACCGGGTCGATCAGGCCGGTCGGGCGCACCACCAGTTCGGTGATCTCGTCACCGGCTTCACGCAGTTCATAGGGCCCGGGCGTGGCCGACACGTAGATGCTGCGCGGGCAGCGCTCCTCCCACTCCTCGAAGCGCAGCGGGCGGTTGTCCAGCGCCGACGGCAGGCGGAAACCGAATTCGACCAGGGTCTCCTTGCGCGAGCGGTCGCCCTTGAACATGGCGCCGATCTGCGGAATGGTCACGTGCGATTCGTCGATCACCAGCAGTGCATCCGGCGGCAGGTAATCGAACAGGGTCGGTGGCGGCTCGCCGGCATTCTTGCCGGTCAGATGCCGGGAGTAGTTCTCGATGCCGTTGCAGTAGCCAACCTCGGCCATCATTTCCAGGTCAAACTGGGTGCGCTGGGCCAGGCGCTGCGCCTCCACCAGCTTGTTCTGCGCGTACAGCTGCTCCAGCCGCTCCTTCAGCTCCACCTTGATCGTCTCGATCGCTGCCAGCACGCGCTCGCGCGTGGTCGCGTAGTGTGTCTTCGGATAAACAGTGAAACGCTGCATGTTGCGCAGCGTCTCGCCGGTCAGCGGGTCGAACAGTGTGATCTTCTCGACCTCGCCATCGAAAAGTTCCAGGCGCAGCGCCTCGCTGTCCGACTCGGCCGGGAACACGTCGATCACTTCGCCACGCACGCGGAACGTACCGCGCTGCAGCTCGTACTCGTTGCGCGTGTACTGCAGCTGGGTGAGGTGATTGATCAGGTCGCGCTGGTCGATGCGCTCGCCCTTGGACAGGATCAGGCGCAGCGACAGATAGTCCTCGGGTGCACCCAGGCCATAGATCGCCGACACCGTGGCCACCACGATCGCATCCGGGCGCGACAGCAGGGTCTTGGTCGCCGCCAGCCGCATCTGCTCGATGTGCTCGTTGATCGAACTGTCCTTTTCGATGAAGGTGTCCGACGACGGCACGTAGGCTTCCGGCTGGTAGTAATCGTAGTAGCTGACGAAGTACTCCACCGCGTTGTGCGGGAAGAATGCCTTGAACTCACCGTACAGCTGCGCCGCCAGCGTCTTGTTCGGCGCCATGATCAGCGTCGGCTTCTGCACGTTCTGGATGACGTTGGCGATGGTGTAGGTCTTGCCCGAACCGGTGACGCCCAGCAGGGTCTGCTTGGCGATGCCCGCTTCGAAGTTGCTGGTCAGCTTTGCGATGGCATCAGGCTGGTCGCCTGCCGGCGAATACGGCGAGACGAGTTCAAAACGGTCGCTCATGGTGTTGCCAGTTCCCGGGAAGGGTGAGTATACGGGGCAAGCGGTGACGGCCAGCTGAGGGGTTTCCGGGCAGGCAGCCGCGGCGTTGGCCGATGGTGAATGCGCGAGCACGGAACGAGGCTGGAGGCATGTCTCTTCGTCTTCGCCCTGCCCGGCTCCATCGCGGCCTCCATCTGATCGAGCTACTGACCGCCGTCATGGTGCTGTCTGTCCTGCTGGCTTTGGCGTGGGGCCCCTGGCAACGCACGCTGCGGCACTTCCAGGCGGAAACGCTGCGCGCCGAACTGGTCGCGAGCCTGTCGATGGCACGCAACGCCGCCATCACCAAACGCCGCCGCGTGACGGTCTGCGGTTCGTCGGACGGCATGAGATGTGACCAGGCATGGAGCCAGGGCTGGCGGGTACAGGTCGAACCGGCCAACAGCGCAACCGGCGCCGGAAGGGAACTGCGCGTGCACAGGGCACGCCAGCGTCATGTCGACCTGCGCACCAGCGATCATCGGCCCGACATACGGTTCCGGCCCGACGGCCGCAATGCCGGCACCAACCAGTCCATCGTGCTGTGCATGAATGGACAGGAGCACAGCCGCGTCATCATCAGCGTCCCCGGACGGGTCAGGAGCCAGCGCCCGCGCAGGCCGATCCCCTGCTGAAAACTGAAATGCCATCGCGGAAACGAAAAAAACCGCGATTTCTCGCGGCTTTTTCGAATCTGGCGCCCGAAGTTGGACTCGAACCAACGACCCCCTGATTAACAGTCAAGTGCTCTAACCGGCTGAGCTATTCGGGCGGGGTGCGCATTTTAGCCAGCGTTTGGCGGCCAGCGCAAGCCCTTTTTCCAGCCGCGATGCTCAACCGCTACCAGCACTCCGCATTGGTCTTCTTGTCCGGCGTCTTGCGTCCGGCCTGATCCAGCGTCAGCGTGCCGCACACATCCTTGTCCTGGCCGGCTTCCGGCACCGCCTGCAGCGTGTAGGTGCTGGCCGTGGCCTTGCCGTTCAGGGACAGCGTGTAGCGCTTGTTGCCCTGTCGCGGCGACTGGTTGAACGGCAGTGAGAAACCGTCATAGCTGTTCTGCACCGTATGGTAGCGCTCGAGCAGCTGTGCGATCTCGACCAGATCAGCCTTGGCCAGGGCCCGGTTGGTCTTCAGCACATGACGCTGGTAGGACGGCAGGGCTACAGCTGCCAGAACGGCGATCACGGCTACGGTGATCATCAGCTCGATCAGGGTGAACCCAGCTGCAAAGCGGCGGTTTGAGGGTGCGTGCATGGGCGATCTCATGTTCATGGTCATCAGCGGATCTGCCGCCAGGACTGGCGACCGCAGGCACGCTGGCCGTATGCAGTATCCGCGCCCGGAGTGTTCAGCGTCACGATGCACCGGTCAATCGAACCATCGACCGAGCACTTCGGATCGCTGGGGTCGCAGCCCTTGCGCATCGATGTACTGACTTGTGTATCCAGCACAGGAGCCCCCGTCGCGACGTCGCCGCCGCGAGTCAACGCCCCGGCGCCACAGTTCGCGCCACACAGCGGATCCCCCCCCACTTCGTCGGTAAGGCCGCCCATCGCGGGCTGGCCGGTGGCCATGTTCAGCCGATAGCGCCAGTTGACGCCACCACCTGTACCGCAGACGGACTGTCCAGGCACATACGTGGTGAACATCACGGTGCCACCCTGCAACGTCGGATATCCAAAGAAGCGCTCACCCTCCACCGTGGTATCCACGATCAGATCAACGTACCAGCCACGCTTTGTTGAATAGTCCACCGCGTTGCTGGATATGTCGCGGAATGCTGCACCATTGGCACTGATCGACTGCCCCACCAGCACGTCGCGGCTGGAGATCGCGTCGCTGAGGTTGTCCCATATTCCGTACAGCGTCTGCACAGGTGAATTGCGGGTAACGGCGTTGTCATCGGCGGTGAAATAACGACCGGTACCGAAGAACAGGCTGACGCCCCCACCCGGCCCCGCAGACGTCTGGATCGCTCCGGTGATCGGTTGCGCCACCGCGCTGCGCATGGCGGTGAACAGTGGTGTACCGCTGAGCGACACATTCCATGCCGTGGGGTCGCCCCCCCGCAGATCGAAGCGCCAGATGTTGCCCTGCATGTCACCACCGTACACGGTATCGGCCAGGCTGCTGCTGTTGTGCAGTGCCACCGCTGTGACGTGGTTGAGGCCATTGGCGATCGCGTACTTGCCCCCGCTCGGATACAGGCGCTTGAGTACCTCACCGCTCTGGATGTCGACCACATACAACACAGGACGGCCCGTACTCGAATTGACGCCGTTACCGAACAGTGCAACAAATCGCGGCGCGCCGTTCGGATCAGTGCCAGCGACAGGCACCACCACCGGCTTGCCGAACGCGAAGCCCATGTCCGATTCGGTCTTGCCGGAAATCTCCCACAGCACGTTGCCGCTGTTGAACGCCGTTGGATTGCTGATATCCAGCGCAAACACCGAGCCGTTACCGACTGCCGTGGCGGACGGGCCGCGCGTGGCACCGCCACCGCCGGTGGTCCCTACCAGTACCGTATGCCACGCCTCGCCGTAGTGGACGTCGGATGCCGTCAGTCCGCCGTCAACGTAGTAGCGATGGCCATAGGCAGGGTTGGCCAGTTCGGCCATGTGCTGCAGCGACGTGGAGGGAATGTAGGCGAACTGTTCAGTGCCGGCCGCGGTTCCGGTGCCGGCATTGAATCCGTGCAGCATGCCGTCGTTGGCCCCGACATAGACCATTGAGGGCGGGCCGCCAGACGCAGTCTTCGATGTCAGATAGGCCTTGTAGCGGGTACCGAGTGTGGTCTTCCAGCCTATCCCGCCCTGCTCCTTCCAGGATGTATAGCCGTAGTCATCCCGGGTGGAAACAATCTCGACGCTGGAATTGACGATGTCGCCGAGCAGTACACTGCGCGGACGGAACCCGCTGACCGGTGAACCACGCAGATAGCTGACAAGATCGGCAACCGTATGCGAACCGAACCAGTTGGGAACGGTATTGAGCCCAAGGTTGCCCAGTTTCTCGGCGCGGTCGCGGCCGGGAATGTTGTCCGCAGTGAAATCTGCCGCTGCTACAGGAATCAACTGATTGGACTTGTTCACAAAAGTCGGCGCAGTCGACACCACGATATTGCGGCCCGAAGCGCTCATCCTGGTCGACGCCCGCCACAGCTCAGGGCCGACTTCGCCATTGGAGAGGGTCTGACGGGCGATGAGATCGCCAGTCCAGTCATTGGATCCCGACGGTACCGTGTAGTGCGCCGAGACGGTGAAGGAACCTGCGTTGACCCGGGCGCCAGTCGCGCTGCCCCCCACCGGCGCCTCGCCCGCGGCAGCACTGTCGAAGATCGACTCCAGCGCAGACTTCAGCTTGGCCGGATTGCGCGCCAGGAAATAGTTGTCCGGCACGCCAGGCACCTTGCTGTCCCATTTCTTGCCAGCCGGCACGCCATACTTGGCGGCGTACCACAGCGGGCTCTCCAACTGATTGGCCTGGCCGCTTCCCAGGCGGTAGCGCAGGACAATGGCACCTGTCCATTCTGCCGGAGGAGCCGAGGTGGTCGTCAGCACCGAACCGTTCTTGTCGCCGGGCCGCAGTACCAGTCGCTGCACGTTGTCGGCCGCGTTCGAACCCACGATCGTGTAGCCGGTGAGCATCGCGTTGCCGGCATAGGCAGAGAGATTCTCAATGCGGACCAGCACCTCATCGCTGCCCACGGTATTGCGTACAGCATTGTTGCTGCACTCCGCACTGCTGGAGCGCCAGCAGATGTTGCGGAAATTCGTGTTGTCGCCGTCGTTGCAGGTAGCGCCCACGCAGTAGCTGAGCATGGAGACCACGTCGTTGTCGTGGTCATTGCCCCACAACGAGTCTTCCCATACCAGCGAGAAACTGCCAGCCTTGCCGTCTGCGCGATAAGTTCGTCCATAGACGAAATTCGGCGAGACCGTAGACTGTTTGGTGCCGATACCAACAGAACCGAGGAAGCAACTGCGCCAGCCATTGCTGGTGATTTTTGCCGTACCGGTATTGTTGGCCTGGCACAGTGGGGCCAGGGTGATCTTGCCGTTGCCCACCGGAATCTCGAACTTGGGCAGGCTCTCAGCCATGGCCACGGTATAGGTGGTCGCAGTGAGCTTGTAGGTATCCGGCTTGTTCTGCACGCCCGGACGAAGGTCGGTCTCGGCCGCGGCCTTTGACAAGCCCGCCATCAGGTAGCTGCCTTCCGTGGAAGGCACATCCGGGCAGATGCCACGCACCAGCGACAGGCCAGTAACCTTGGCCGCGCGACAGATGTCCTCATGGGTATTGATCGAGGCATAGCGCTCGGTCAGGCCGACGCGGCCAGCCATGTAACTGCCACCAGTAATGCCTTCAAGATTGCCGATCGCATCCGTTGCCGACGCCGCAGGTGCCAGGCCATTGATCGACCCGATGTTGTCGCTATCGAACGACGGCAGGCCTGAGGACATCACCAGGATGTTGCAGGTGGCGCAGTAGGAGTTGCCGCCATCGTTCGGGGAGCGGTAGGGATCCTTCCAGGCAACCGCATTGGGCAGCCCGCTCAGGTCTCCGGACGCACTGTAGATGCCCTTGGTTTCACCCTTGATGTAGCGCACAGCTTCGGCATACATCTCGGCCAGGGGATTGCCCCAGGCACTGCACTTCTTCGAGGCATTGCCCGGATCGGTCAGATTACCTCTGTCACCGAAGCCCTGTCGGTTGAGGATGCTGTAGTCGTTGCAGTCATTCCAGTTATTGCTCCAGTTCCACTGGTCGATACGGAAGTTGGAGATGGTATTGATGATGCCTTCCGCACCACCGGACAAGCTGTTACAGAACTGACCGTTGGACAGGTTGATTTCGTCGCCGGCCGCACAGAATCCGGTGCCGTTGCCTGCGATCTTTCCGATGTTCCGCCGCACCACGCCACCATCGCGCGGATTGACATAGGTACCCGTGACCAGACCGAAGCGAAGACGGCCGCTTTCGCCATACGACTGCAGCAGCCCAGCCGGTTTCAGATAGTCCCTTGTGCCATCGTTGTACTTGCGGCAGAACGCCTCCGGGAAAGCTCCGCTGCCACTGGCGCAGACCTCAACCCGGACGTTGAAGTTGGTGGCAGAGCCAGGTGAATCAGCCTTGCCTTCATCGCTTCGGCCGGTGATGCACTGGCGGCTGGCGGTGGCCGCCCACTCGCCCCAGTTGCCCGACGCAGCGCGCATCAGCGGTGCACCACCGGATTCGATGGTGGCGTTGCAGAAGGACATGGTGGTCTTGTACGGGGTGAAACTGTTGATATCACTGCCGCTGTATACCTTTACCCACGCGTGCAGATCGTTGGGGATCTGCGCGCGCTCCAGCACGGTGCTGGCGGCGCTGTCGGTGATGCGATGGCCGCCGTACAGCACGTAGCGCATCACGTCCAGGCGACTCATCGTTGCCCAGTTCAGGAAATTGCCGGACCAGCTTCCACCGCAGCTGTGCTTCCAGGTGCCGCCGGCCTGTGCACTGGCCTTGAACTGGCCGCTGGCGTAGGAATAGCAGAGGTTGGAATCGAAGTAACCGGAGTAATCGAACTTGTCCTGGTATGTGGTGTCGAGGGTGCCATCCTCATCCAGGTCGCTGTAATCGCTGTAGGCCTTGTTGAACAGCTGCTCGTCGCGCGACATCACCATCATCATCAGCGGCGGCTGGGTCTTCTTGCTGTACAACGGCTCCTGCGCGATGTCGTAGTCGCCAAGCGCAGCGAACAGCGGGTAGACCAACGCCCCCACCCCAGCCAGCACGGCAACGGCAGCGCCCGCGCGCAGCCAGGGAGTCGAGACGATGCGGGAGAAGCGGCGCGAAGTGTTCATGGAATGAAGATCGTATCGATGACAGCGCTGGAAGATGGATTGGCCGGATCGTCACTGGCCAGGACGGTGATCTGGTAGATGTTTTCGGTCTCTTCGTTCTTCCGGCCCCCGAGGCCGGTCCCTCCGCCGCCCATCACGCACTTATCAAGGCGCCGGGTATGGATTGCCGCAGCCGCAGTCTTGCCATCGGCCCAGGTTGCCGGGTCGAACACCGGACTGCATTCTTCCTGGTTGGCCTCGAAAACGCCGCCGCTTTCGATGGCTGTCTTGATGGCCGCCTCCTGGGTACGCACGTCGGCTTCAGCGTTCTGGAAGGCCTGATTGGAACGCAGGTAGTTGGCCGCCATGCGCTCCTGCATACCGGTAACCTGCATGCCGGCGATGCCGATAAGAGCCAGCAGGATCAACATGATCAGGGCGACATACAGCACAGCGCCTCGCTGCTGCCGGCGTGCTGTGAAGGAAGGAAGACGCGGGCGTGTGTACATGCGAGCCTCAGTTGCCAAAGAGGCGGTTGCGAAGGGCGATGGTGGTTTGATAGACAGCGCGCATGCGACCGTCTGCCGGCGCCGTGAACGTCACGCCCAGCGAAGTGAGCGCAGCGTTCTGGTCGGCCTGCGGCGCCGCCGATGGATCCGGACTGGACATCACCATCCCCAGCTGCACGGCGCCGACACGACGCCAACCATTCGCGGCCGGATTGGTAGACCCCTGCACCGTTTCGGCAGTGCCCTGGCGATCAATGAAACCGGTTGGATAAACGTCGGTAAGCCCGCGGTCCTGGCCATACAACAACTGCATGTTTTCTACGCCCTCCACCAGTGCCTCCGGCGCATTGGCCACCAGCGCGCCATTGGGGATGGCGGTGAAGCGCACGCGATACAACGAAGAACGGGCAATGGCGGCGTCATAGCCGATGTAGTACAGCGCGCTTTCTGCACGGTGCAGCATCGCCTGACCGGTGGTGACCGGACGGGTGAAGTTCCCTGCATTGTTCGGCGCATCCCCAAAGGTGACGGTGCCGGCGCCCTTGTCCACCGCGCGCGCCTGGAAGATCGTGACGCTGGCGCAGTCGGCCGCACCATACAGCCCCGGGTTGGAGACACCACTCTGCAGTACCGCAAGGCGCGCTTTGTCAAAACTGAAAATCGGCTTGCCTGGAACGCCGCCAATGGCGGTGATCGGCACACCATCCGGCATCAGGTAACGCAGCACCACGATGTCGCTGCCATTGACTCGGTTGGGCATGGCCGCAGCAAACTCGGCAGGCAGCGCGGGCTTGTAGTCGGTTCCGCCGGTTGCGGGTGTGGCTGTCAGGGTAACCGCCGCTCCCGGCGCGGTTCCGGTAGCTTCAAAGCCCTGGATCGACGTCTGGAAGTCCAGCGCCGGATGCGGAGCCGTTGCGAAGGTACTGAACAGCGAGGCATTGTCCGGTGTATTTCGGGCCTGGTCATTGACACAGCCGAAATGCCCGGCCATGCGAAGTTCGCGTTGCAGGGCATCCATCGCGAAGCGACTGTTTTCCTGCACCCGCGCCAGGCCATCGGACAGCTGGTAGGCCGCCCTCGATGCTGCAAACACCTGCACCACGCCGAGCATGACGATCACACCAATGGCCAGTGCGATCATCAGCTCAACCATGGAAAGACCCGACATGTGTCGAGATGAAGAGCATGAGGCGCGCATCACAAGCCGCTCCTGGCAGTGAACGTGGTGTCACCGGCATCGGCATTCCAGCGCTCATCCCCCCAGCTCACGCTGACCGAGTACTGGTCACCGTTCCGGGTTACTTTCCCCGTAGCGCCGTCGCCCAGCGCCTTGCCCAGGCGGCACCTCCAATCCAGGGTGAAGGCGTCTTTGCTGATGTCCTTGCCGGTGGGAGGTAAGCAGTTCTTGCTGGACGTGGTGGCGGTATAGTCGCCGACATAGACCGGCGCCATCTTCCGATTCACCCGCAGCTGGTCCAGCATCTCGTAGGTCAGATTGGTCGCCTGGGTGCGGTAGTTGGCACTCTGGACAAAGCGTACGTTCATGGTCTGCATCAGCGCGAAACCGAGCAGGCCAACGCCAAGCACGAGAATGGCGATCAGCACTTCGATCAGACTGAAGCCCCCTTGCACGCCGCGCGGGGAACGGGATCGGGACGGCCTCACTTGCAATCCTCCTTCAACAGCCGGACCTGTCCGGTCGGCGAAATGCGCAACGTTCGTTGCAGCGGTTGCTTGCCGCAGGTGTCCGGGCGCAGGGTCAGGTCCAGCGATGCATTCGCGCGGTTGCGACCACGTGGGTCAAAACCCACGGACAGATCTGGCGTACCCGCCGTAGTCAGACCCGGCCGACCGGCGCTGTAGCGGAGCACGGTCTCCCCAGCGCTCAGCGCACCATCTCCATTGGTGTCCGCCCAGACCAGCCAGCCGTCAGCCCAGCTTTTGCCATCACATGTACTGCCCGCAGACGACGCACAGACACCCGCACCACGACGATTCTTTACCGCCTCGCTGCGGGCCAATGCGAGTGAAGCGATCAACTCGTTGCTCGCGGTAGCGATGCGATTGGATCGCAGGGTGCCCTGGAAACTGGGAAAGGCGATCGTGGCGAGCACGGCCAGGACCATGATCGTGACCATCAACTCAACCAGCGTGAAGCCGTTTTGCCGGCGCAAAGACATTGGACGCTCCCCAGCGTGTTGGTGGCCACGATGGGCCATCGCCCCGCCACCGGCAAGCGGCGGCAGGATGAACGGTCAATCCGGGGCGACGGGCGTCAAAGGCTTGACGACCCGTCCTCCCCTGCCAGTGCCGGCGCGATCCCCATCACGCCGGCCCGGGTTCAGGCCAGCACCTGATAGCAGGGCTGGTACTCGCCGGAGATCTTCATCCGGCGCTGCTCGACGAAGGCGCGCAGCAGCGCATCCAGCGCCTGCATCATGTCCGGGTCACCGTGGATCTGGAACGGCCCGAACTGCTCGATGCGGCGCATGCCGTCTTCCTTCACGTTGCCGGCGACGATGCCCGAGAACGCGCGCCGCAGGTCGGCCGCCAGCGCGTGCGGGGCACGCCCGTGGTGCAGGTCCAGCGCCGCCATCGCTTCGTGGGTGGGTACGAACGGCTGCTGGTACTCCCACGGAATCTCGATCGACCAGTTGAAGAAGAACGAGTCCTTCTGCGCCAGGCGGTGCTCGCGCACGCGCTTGATGCCGGTGGCCATCTTCTTCGCAACCGCCACCGGGTCGCCGATGATGATCTCGTAGCGCTCGGCAGCCGCATCGCCCAGGGTCAGGCGGATGAAGCGGTCGATCTGCTCGAAGTACGGTGCCGCTACCGTCGGGCCGGTCAGGATCAGCGGGAACGGCAGGTCCTTGTTCTCCTCGCGCAGCAGGATGCCGAGCAGGTACAGGATCTCTTCGGCGGTACCGACGCCACCGGCGAACACGATGATGCCGTGGCCGATGCGGACGAAGGCCTCAAGGCGCTTCTCGATGTCCGGCATGATCACCAGGTGGTTGACGATCGGGTTCGGCGACTCGGCGGCGATGATGCCCGGCTCGGTCAGGCCGATGTAACGCGTCACGGTACGGCGCTGCTTGGCGTGGGCGATGGTGGCACCCTTCATCGGGCCCTTCATCGCACCCGGGCCACAGCCGGTGCAGATGTCCAGGCCGCGCAGGCCCAGTTCATAGCCCACCTGCTTGGTGTACAGGTATTCGTCGCGCGAGATCGAGTGTCCGCCCCAGCACACCACCAGGTTCGGATCACCCGGATTGAGGATGCGCGCGTTGCGCAGCAGGCCGAACACCGCGTTGGTGATGCCCTCGGATGACTCCAGCTCGGCCGCGTAGGCCGGGCCCATTTCGATGGCCATGTAGGCCAGGTCGCGCACGACGGCGAACAGCAGTTCGGCGACACCGCGGATGATCTCGCCGTCGACGAAGGCCATCGCCGGTGCGTTGACCAGATCGATGCGCACGCCGCGATCCTGCTGCGCTACCTGGATGTCGAAATCAGGGTAGAGATCGCGCGCAGCGCGCGGATCGTCGGAGGCGCTGCCGCTGGTCAGCACGGCCAGCGCGCAGCGGCGCAGCAGCTCATGCATGCCGCCGGCGGAGGCATCGCGCAGGCGTGCCACCTCGGCCCGCGACAGCACATCCAGCCCACCGCGCGGGTAGATCCGGGCATCCTGCACCGGCAGTGCACGGGCCGATTTTTCGTTCGTGGTCATATCCAATTTTTCGCTTCCTTCAAGGTTTCCGACTGTACTGCCGCCCCCTTAAAAAGCAAAACGGCCGGGAAGCCCGACCGTTGGATGTGTGCCGCCCGCGTCCGCCATTCCGGGACCGCATCGGCGGCGTTGGCACCGCGCACATTTCTGGATGCTACGCCGTTGCCCCACGCCCTGCAAGGACTTTCGCCTGAACGGGAAACGGCCGGGTTTCCCCGGCCGTTTCCACTTACCACTTCAAGCGCTGATGGATCAGAACTTGTACTTCAGGGTCAGCTGCATCGACCAACGCGACACGGCGGTGTTGCCCTTGTCGTTGTTGTTTTCCTGCACCGACGGGTTGTCGGTCGAACCGGTGAAGGAGTACACGTACTTGCCGGTGGCCGGATCGATACCTGCGTAGTTGGCAACGCGACGGGTCGAGTAGAAGCCGTAGTCGTCGATCAGGCCCCACTTCTTGTTCAGCAGGTTGCCGACATTCATGATGTCCAGGGCGACTTCACCCTTGTGACCCTTCATGAAGCCCGGGAACTCCTGGCTGACGCGGACATCGAAGCTGTTGACCCACGAGGCGCGGTGGCGGTTGGCCGGGACCACGCTGCCGCGGTAGGCATCGAGTTCCGGATTCTGCGCCAGCCAATCGAAGAACTGCTTCTCCATCGCGGCACCACCGGTGAACAGCACGTCGCCCGGACCCTTCGGCACGTAGAACAGGTCGTTGGTGGTGGCACCGTCGCCGTTGGCATCGTTGTAGAAGATGTAGCTGTACGGACGGCCCGAGCGACCTTCGTAGAACAGGCCCACGCGGGTGGCGTTGTCACCGAAGAAGTTGTGCTTCCACTCCAGGGTGCCGGTGACGCGGTCCTTCATCGCGTAACGCGAATTGTAGGCCACGTTCTCATTGGCGTTGAAGATGAGCGTGTTGTTCCAGTTCGAGGTGTTCTGCGAGCTGGACAGCGGGCTGACCTCGGTCGACTTGGTGTAGGTGTAACCCAGCGACCAGCCCCAGTTCTCGGTCAGCGGCTTGGCCAGCGAGAAGGTGGCCTGGGTGCCGCGACCCTTGTCGGTATTGCGCAGGACCAGAACGTCGCCGATGTCCTTCGGACGGTTGAAACGATCAACCGCATTTTTGGTACCGGTCGAAATGCCGTAGTCGACACCCTTATCGATGCGAGTGTTCGCCGAGTTGCGTCCAGCATCGTTCCAGTAGATCGCGCGGCCATCCTGACCGAAGGCGGTCGGCGCCGACACGTCCAGACGGTCGAAGTAGATGCCGTCCTTGACCTTGGTGAACAGCACTTCGGCCGACGCGACGATGCCGTACCACGGCAGCTCATGGTCGAACGCCAGGTTGGCCTTCCACACCGACGGCAGGCGGGTGCCCGGCGCGATGATGTCGACGTTCTGACGGGCCGAAGCCGGGCCACCGGCCGGGATGTACGGGTTGTTGCCGTCCGGAGTGAAGGCACCGGCCGGGATGCTGCGCTCGTCGTACTCGATGTAGTTCAGGCCGGTGTTCTGGTAGGCACCTGCCAGCCACACGTTCGGGGCGGCGCCGCCGAACAGGCCCACGCCACCGCGCAGCTGGGTCGGGCGATCGCTGTCGAAGGTGTAGTTGAAGCCGACGCGCGGCTGCACCAGGTTCTTGTCGACCAGCTTGGTGTTGTTGAAGCCGTACAGCTGCTCGATGCGCGGGTTGTACAGGCGCTGGGTGCTGAAGTCAGGCATGTCGATGCGCACGCCGAACATCAGGTTCAGGTTGTAGTTGATCGCCCAGGTGTCCTGCACGAACACGCCGGTGTTCTTCAGGGTGAAGTCGGCCGGGATGTCACTGCGGCTGCCATCGGCGCGAGGAGCACGCAGCTGGTAGCGCGAAGCCTTGCCCGCCAGGAAATCGTTGACGCTGTTGAATTCGTACACGCCGTTGAGGTTGCGGCCGTAGAAGTTCATCAGGTCATTCTTCGAGTAATCGAAGCCGAACTTGACGGTGTGGTCACCGATGTACCAGGTACCGGCACCAAAGGCGCTCAGTTCCTTCGACTCGACGATGTTGACGTGGGTGTTCTGTTCGGTACCGACGTACAGCGAATCGTTGCCCGACTTGATGCGGATCTGCGGCATGTCGACCAGCGGGACGCGGTTGGCCGAGTAATCCTTGTGCGAGACCTTGAACTCGGTCGAGAAGTTCTCGGACCAGTCACTGAACAGTTCGCCCATCCAGGTTTCGTACTCGGTGGGCTGCTGGTACCAGAAGTTGCTCAGCGAGATGGCGCTGCTGCTGACCTGCGGGAAGCGAACGACGTTCTGCTCCATCTTGTTGTAGCGCAGGGCCGCACGGTGGTTCTCGTTGATGTTCCAGTCCAGCTTGACCGCATACTCTTCGATCTCGGTCTTGCTGTTCGGCGCCGTCAGGCTGCCCGGATCGTAGCCCAGCTTGCCCAGGAAGTTCTGGACGTCGGTGATCTGCTGCTGGGTGATGGTGCCACGGCCGATCGGCGTGTCGCTCAGGGCGACGCCGGCAGCCGAGCGTTCGTACTTTTCATAGTTGGTGAAGAAGAACAGCTTGTCCTTGACGATCGGGCCGCCGAAGGTCATGCCGTAGGTCTTCTCGTCCTCGAAGCCGTTGAAGTCCTGCTTGTCACCTTCCAGGCGCGAGCGGACCATGTCCTTGTCGCGGTACGAACCGTACACGGTGCCGTGGAATTCATTGGTGCCCGACTTGGTCACGGCGTTGATCACCGCACCGGTACCACCGGCGATGGTGGTGTCGTAGTTGGCCAGGTCGATGTTGATTTCCTGGATGGCGTCCATCGACACCGGCTGACGCTCGGTCGGCAGGTTGTTGGAGCCCAGGCCGAACGGATCGGAGGCGCTGATGCCGTCGATGCGGATGGCGTTGTAACGGGTGTTCTGGCCACCGGCCGAGATCGCGCCGTCAGCCTTGCTGACCTGCGAGATGCGCGGATCCAGGCGGACGTAGTCCTGGATGTTGCGGCTGGCCGACGGCAATGCATCCATCGTTTCGCGGGTCACGTTGGTGCCGGTGCCCATCTTGTTGGCGCTGAACAGGTCCAGACCGCCGGCAGTGGCGACAACGTTCACCGCGTCCAGGTTGGTCGCAGCCAGATCACCGCCCAGGTTGGCATTGACGGTGTTGACCTGGTTCAGGTTCAGGTAGACACCTTCTTCGGTCTTGGTGCCTTCACCGGGCTTGGTGATGGTGATGGTGTACGGACCACCCACGCGCAGGCCGCGCGCGTTGTAGCGACCCGACGCATCGGTGGTGGCACGCGAAACAGTGCCCGACTCGGTGTGCGTGATGGTGACTTCAGCGCCGGCAACAGGCTGGCCTGCGGCGGACATCACCTGGCCGCCGACACCGGCGGAGGTGCTGCTCTGGGCGAAGGCGGGAGCGGCAGCAAGTGCAGCCACGAGACCAAGGGTAAGCTTGGACATCCGGAGTGGGTGGGTCATTTTTCGGTAGCCTCGATGCGAGTTGGCGATGGCGGAAAAAAAGCGCATCCAAGCAGCCCTGCGGGTGGCTGATCGGAGAGTTATCTGGGGTTCCCTACCGCTCGGCTGAAGGCAGCCCTAACGGTTAACACTAGATTAACACGCTACGCCATCAATGTGACGGTTGTGCGACAAACGGCACCGGTTCGCAACGAAATCGTGACGGGTTCTTCACTCCGTCTTTCCCCGGCACTCACTCCGCAGGGGGCGCCTCGCTGGCATCGAGAATCTTGCCCCGCCAGGCGGCGCCAGCGCCGGACAACAGGGTCACCGCCGCTGCCGCTGCGGCTTCCGGGCCTTGGGCGGCCGGGTCCTGATCAACGGAATAGGCCCGGGCCCGCAGGGCTGTGCGCAGCGGACCGGGGTACAGGCCACTGACCCGTACCGGGCTGCGGCCGAGTTCGTCGTGAAGGCTGGCGATCAGGCCACGCAGGCCATGCTGGGCCACGCCATAACCGCCCCAGTAAGCCTGCCCCACCCGTTCGGGAGCATCGACCGCAAACACCAGCGCCGCATCTTCACGCTGCCGCAGCAGCGGCAGGCAGGCCTGGGCCAGCCAGGCCGGCGCGGTCAGGGTGACGTGCACCGCGCGGGCGAAACTGGCCGGGTCGGCCAGTTCAAACGGGGTCAGGCCAGGGAAGTGAGCGGCACAGACCAGCAGGCCGTCCAATCGCCCCAGCTCGCGCTGCAGGGCCTGGGCCAGCTCGGCATAGTCGTCGGGGCCCGCGCCTTCCAGGTCCAGTGGATACAGCAGCGGCTCCGGGCCGACCGCCTGCACCTGGGCGTAGACACGGTCCAGGCGGCGCGGCTTGCGGCCCAGCAGGACCACGGTGGCACCGGCGGCCGCAGCAGCCACTGCCGCCGCACTACCCAATCCGCCACCGGCACCGGCGACCAGCACTACGCGATCCTGCAACGGGCGGCCATCGAGCGCCCCGTCGGCCGGTGACGTCGATGGCCAGGCACTCATCCCTGGGTCGCCTCTTCGACGATGCGCTTGAGCTCGCCGGCTTCGAACAACTCCAGGACAATGTCACAGCCACCAATCAACTCACCGTTGATGAACAGCTGCGGGAAGGTCGGCAGGTTGGAAAAGCGCGGCAGGTTGGCGCGGATCTCGGGTTCTTCCAGCACGTTGACGGTGCGCAGGGTGACCGCGCCGGCCGCCATCAACGCCTGTACCGCGCGGCTGGAGAAGCCGCACATCGGGTATTGCGGGGTGCCCTTCATGAACAGCACGAGCGGGTAACGATCGACCTCGGCCTGGATTTGCTGCATTACCGCCACAACCACACTCCTTGCTTCGCCGGACAAACCGACCGCGGTGGTCGGCTAGACTGCCCACGGTAGCCGCCATTGTAAGCGGATGGAACCGGCTGCCGCCGCCCCTCTGGCCACGAACCTGTCCATGCCTGTTGAATTGCCTGCCCTGCCCTACCTTCCCGGCTCCCTGCAGCCGCACCTGTCCGCACAGACCGTGGAACTGCACCACGGCCGCCACCATCGCGCCTATGTAGATGCCGTCAACGCCGGCATCCTCGGCACCGAGTGGGAGGAAGCGTCGCTGGATGAGATCGTCCGCCACGCCCAGGGCAGGCTGTTCGATGCGGCCGCCCAGGCCTGGAACCACGGCTTCTATTGGCAGTGCCTGCGGCCGCGCGGCGGCGGCGAGCCGCAGGGCCGATTGGGCGAGCTGGTCAAGCGCCAGTTCGGTGACGCGCAGCGCCTGCGCGAGGAGTTCAACCGCGCCGCGCTGGGCCTGTTCGGCTCGGGCTGGGTATGGCTGGTGCAGCACCCCGGTGGCCAGCTCGGCATCCAGGCCACCCGCAACGCCGGCACGCCGCTGACCGGCGAAAGCACCCCGCTGCTGTGCTGCGATGTATGGGAGCACGCCTACTACACCGAGTACCAGAATGACCGGGCGCGTTACCTGGACGCCTTCTGGCAGCTGGTCAACTGGGAATTCGCCGAAAGCCAGCTGCGCTGACCCCTGTAGAGCCGAGCCCATGCTCGGCGGGCCGGACAGCAGCCGAGCATGGGCTCGGCTCTACAGATCACGCTTCACGCGTTCTCGTGCGCGGCCACCGCGTCCATCACCCGTGCCGAATACACCAGCGCGGCGCCTGCATTGAGCGACACCGCCACGCCCAGTGCTTCGGCGATTTCCTCGCGGCTGGCGCCATGCTTCAGTGCTGCATCCACATGTACGGTGATGCAGCCATCGCAGCGGGTGGTCACCGCTACTGCCAGCGCGATCAGTTCGCGGGTCTTGGCATCCAGATGGTTGGTCTGGGCGCCGGCATTGGCCAGGGTCGCGTAGCCCTTGACCGTGTCCGGCGAGAGCTTGCCGATCTCGCCGATACGGCCCTTCAGTTCCTTGCGGTAGGCATTCCAGTCGAGCATGGTCGTGACTCCTGTGAAAGGAGCTCCACGCTACCACCGGCAATGGTGCGCCGATGCCTGCACCGGCGCGCCACACCGTTGCAGGCATACAAGGTTGTGCCGGCCATTGGCCGGCACGCCCGGGCTCAGCTATTGCGCAGCGCGTGTACCGCTGGCGCCACCTGGGCCTGGCGGTCCAGTTCCAGGCCAACCTGATCCAGCGCATCGGCCAATGCAGCGGCATCATCGTCGCGCAACGTGGCGTGGCCGACCTTGCGGCCCTCGCGCGGCTCCTTGCCGTAGTCGTGCCAGTGGCCGCTGGCCTGGGCCAGTACCGGTGCCGGGTCGGGCATCACGCCCAGCCAGTTCAGCATGCAGGCGTGACCCAGCATGCGGGTGCTGCCCAGCGGCAGGCCCAGCACGGCGCGCAGGTGATTCTCGAACTGCGAGGTTTCGCTGCCTTCGATGGTCCAGTGGCCGGAGTTGTGCACGCGCGGCGCCATCTCGTTGGCCAGCAGTTCGCCATCGCGGCAGAACAGCTCCAGCGCGAACACGCCGACGTACTGCAGGTGCTCGGCAACGCGGCGGGCATAGCCGATCGCGGCCTGCTGCTCGGTGTCGGACAGCACGGCCGGGGCCACGCTGGCCGACAGCACGCCGTCGACATGCCAGTTGCCGGTGACCGGCCAGGCCTCGAAGCTGCCATCGCGGCCACGCACGGCAACCACGCTGACTTCGCGCTGGAAGGCCACGAAGCCTTCCAGGATCAGGCCGGTACGCTCGACCTGTGCACCCAGCGCATCCCACGCGGCATCGATGTCGGCCTCGTTGCGCAGGCGGAACTGGCCCTTGCCGTCATAGCCGAGGCGACGGGTCTTGAGGATGCACGGCAGGCCGAATTCGGCGGCCTTGGCGGCCAGTTCGTCGCGGCTGCGGATATCGGCGAAGGCCGGCAGCGGAATGCCCAGCTGCTGGAACAGGGTCTTCTCGCTGAGCCGGTCCTGTGCGACAGCCAGCGCCGACGGCGGCGGGTAGACCGGCACGCGGTCGGCCAGCCACTGCGCACTGTCGGCCGGCACATTCTCGAAATCGAAAGTGACCACATCGACCTTGGCAGCGAAGTCCGCCAGGGCCTGGCGGTCATCGAAGGCGCCCACGGTGAGCGGCGCCAGCGGGCCGCTGCAGGCATCAGCGGCCGGGTCATACAGTTCGAAGCGCAGCCCCAGCGGCGCACCGGCCAGGACCATCATGCGGGCGAGCTGGCCGCCGCCCAGGATGCCGACGGTCAGACTCATTGGCGCGGATCGTCGTGGGCCATCACGTCTTCGGTCTGGCGTGCACGGAAGGCATCGAGCGCCTGGCCGATCGCCGGCTGGTCGCTGGCCAGCATCGCAGCGGCGAACAGCGCGGCGTTGGAGGCGCCGGCGTTGCCGATGGCAAAGGTGGCGACCGGGATACCGGCCGGCATCTGCACGATCGACAGCAGCGAATCCATGCCGTTGAGGGCCTTGGACTGCACCGGCACACCCAGCACCGGCACGGCGGTCTTGGCAGCGATCATGCCCGGCAGGTGCGCGGCCCCGCCTGCACCGGCGATGATGGCCCGCAGGCCACGCGGGCCCGCCTGCTCGGCGTAACTGAACAACACATCCGGCGTCCGATGCGCGGACACCACCTTCACTTCGAACGGAACACCCAGGGCTTCAAGCTTCTGGGCGGCGTGCTGCATGGTTTCCCAGTCGGAACGGGAACCCATGACGATGCCGACAAGCGGCGCGATCGGGTTGGGGGTCATTGGCCGTCACCTGCCTTAAAGACGTATTCTAGCCATCTTCCACGCAAGACGAAGAACCATGGATCGCAAGCTGCTCGACCTGCTGGTGTCGCCGGACACCCGCCAGCCCCTGTCCCTGCTGGATGGCAAGGGCCTGGAAGCCCTCAACAAGGCCATTTCCGCCGGCGCGGTGACCAAGGCTGATGGCAACCCGCTGGCGCAGCCGCTGCGCGAGGCACTGGTCACCCGCGACCGCAAGCAGGTCTTCCGCGTGGACGATGGCATTCCGGTGCTGCTGGCCGAGGAAGCCATTCCCACCGCCCAGATCGCCGACTTCCCGGCCGCATGAGCGCGCTGCCGACGCCGGACGCGGCCGTTGTCGCCGCCGATGTCGCGCGTGCGCTGGCCGAGGACCTAGGCAGCGGCGACGTCACCGCTGCGCTGCTGCCCGACCAGGCCGACAGCGCTTACCTGCTGTGCAAGCAGGACGGAGTGATCGCCGGTCGCCCCTGGTTCGACGCCACCCACCGCGCACTCGACCCGGAGGTGCGCATCGAATGGCGTGTCTCCGAAGGTGACCCGGTCACTGCCGGCACCGTGCTGGCCCTGCTGCACGGGCGCAGCCGCAGTCTGGTCAGTGCCGAGCGCACCTCTCTGAATTTCCTGCAGACGCTGTCCGGCACCGCCACCACCACCGCCCGCTACGTAGCGGCAGTGGCCGGTACCGGCACGCGCATCCTCGACACCCGCAAGACCCTGCCCGGCCTGCGCCTGGCGCAGAAGTACGCGGTGCGCTGCGGCGGTGGCGAGAACCACCGCTTCGGCCTGTACGACACGGTGATGCTGAAGGAGAACCATATCCGTGCCGCCGGTTCGCTGGCCGCAGCGGTGGCCGCCGCACGCCGGCAGTGGCCTGCGCTGCCGCTGGTGGTGGAGGTCGAAGACCTGGCGCAGCTGCGCCAGGCGTTGGAAGCCGGGTGCGAACGCATCCTGCTGGACGACTTCAGCCCCGACCTGCGTCGCGAAGCCGTACGCATCACGGCCGGCCGCATTCCACTGGAAGTCTCCGGCAGCGTCGGCCTGGGCGGCCTGCGTTCGATCGCCGAAGACGGCGTGGACTGCATCTCCATCGGCGGGCTGACCAAGCATGTGCAGGCCATCGATCTGTCGCTGAAGCTGGGCCCGCCGCCGGCTTGAGGCCTGCGGGACGTTGTCGAGCCTACGCTCGGCTGCTTCTCGATCTGCGGCGCGCCCTGCACCCGCTTTGCGCGATGAGCCGAGCGTGGGCTCGGCTCTGCACGACCGGAACGCCTTCACGGCTCGGCTACGGCCGCCTCTGCGACGCTGCCGGCATCCCCCACAGGAGCCGTGCATGCGCCGGATGCTCTTGCCTGCCTGCCTGCTGCTGGCCGCGGCACCGTTGTCCGCAGCGGCCGCCGAAGCCTGCGATGTTCCGCCCCGCTTTGGCCTGAGTCCGTTGGCGGTGGCCATCCGCAACACCGCCTGCAATGAGCACCGGCTCTGGTACCGGCCCTTCATCGATCGTGAAGGCCGTGCCGCCAGCCTCAGCGTCACCGAGGCCGAAAGCGATCACCTGGCCGACAACGGACTGATCGCCTGGCAGCGCGTGGCTGGCTACTGGCGAAACAGCGGCACGCTCAACGCGATGGGCAGCATCGCCGGCGCCAGCAGCTGCCTGGCACCGCTGGGCACGCGCTACACCGACAGTGACTGCCGCGCGTTCCTGATCGACAACCCGTGGTCGGCCGCGTTCATCTCCTGGGTAATGGTGCAGTCCGGCGTTCCCGGCTTCAATACCTCGCCTCGCCACATCGACTACATCCGTGCCGCATACCAGGGCGGCCCCTCGGGCGTGCCGTACCGGCTGGTCGACCCGGCCACGGCCAAACCCGCGCCGGGCGACCTGCTGTGCTTCCTGCGCGACCGCAGCACCACGCTCAGCTACAGCGGGCTGGTGCAGGCGCTGGGCAACGGCTCGGTGGGCCACTGGAAGTCGCATTGCGAAGTGGTGGTGGCCGCCAACCTGGGGGGCGACCAGACCCTGTACCTGGTCGGTGGCAACGTGATGAACACCGTAGCGATGCGGCTGCTGCCGCTGGACCGCACCGGGCTGATCAAGCTGCCACCGGCGCGCGAACGCAACAGCACCGGCATCGACCCGAGCTGCACGCCAGGGCGCGAGGACGAATGCAGCTTCAACCGCCAGGACTGGGCAGCCCTGCTGCAGCTGACTGCAACCTCACCGCTGGTGATGCCCTCGCCCACTGCGACGCCGATGCAGCACACTCCGGCACCGCAACCGATCATCGTGCCCGCGCAGCCGGTGTCCAGCGAACCGCAGCCGCGGCGGTGAGTGCGGCGCTTGATCCAGCGCGCGTTCGCCGCCATCTTTGCGGGATCGACCTCTGACGGCTGACGCCATGCCTACCCTGCTGTTGTTGCTGATTGCCGGCGGAATCATCTACTTCTTCTGGAACGCGGCACGCTCGGCCGCAGAGCGCGCCGTTGAATTGGGCCGCAATGCCTGCCGCGCAGCTGATGTGCAATGGCTGGATCAGGCGGTGCACGCCACCGGCCTGCGCCTGTCGCGCGGCGAGGATGGCCGGCTTGGGTTCGAGCGCACCTTCAAGTTCGAGTATTCCTACGATGGCATCGATCGCCACGTGGGTCGCATGGTGCTGCGTGGCGACCAGTTGATCTCGTTCACCGGCCCCGGCGCGGCGCGGATCAGCCAGATCCGGCCGGATGCGGAGGATGCCGAGGATGTGTAAGGGCTGAAGGCGTGCCGACCAACGGTCGGCACCCACCGTTACTTGGTTACTTGACCACGCGCAGGTTCGGCCGCCCCTTCGGCGGCGGGCTGGCTGGCGGCGTATCGTCCGGCGGCGTGCCTTCCTCGTGCAGCAGTTCGTCGCTGGTCGGCGCGGTTTCGCTGCCCGGGATATCATCCGGCAGCGCCATGCCCTGCCCGGTCTCGCGGGCATAGACCGCCAGCACGGCGCTGATCGGCACCTGCACCGGGTAGCTGGTACCGGAGAAGCGCGCCGAGAAGCTCACCATCTCGTTGTCGATCATCAGCCGTACGACGGCACGTTCGGCGATGTTGAGCACGACCCGGCCATCCTTGACCGCCGAAGGCGGCACCTGCACGCCGGGAACGCCGGCGTCGACCAGGATGTGCGGGGTCAGCTGGTTGTCGTTGATCCATTCCACCAGCGCCCGCAGCAGGTACGGGCGGTGGCTGGTCATGTGGAAGAAGTCTTCGGTCATGCGTGAAGTGTACGCGCCCGGCGCCCCGCCGGGGCGGATCGCCTGCACGCCGGTCGGCGTGCAGACGGGTAACGCGGGCCGGATCAGGCCGGCAGGTCGCGCAGCTTCTTTTCCTGCTCGGTCAGGCTGCGGACGAAACCGGGGTGGCGGAAGATGCGGTTACCGTAGTCCTCAATCGCCTTGCCATCCTTCGGAAGTGGCACATCCAGCGATTGCAGCCGCCAGATGATCGGGGCCATGGCGCAGTCGGCCAGGCTCATTTCCGGGTTGAGGAAGAACTTGCTGGCCTTGAACAGCGGCAGCGAGGCGGTCAGCAGTTCCTTCAGGCGCTTGCGCCCGGCCTCGGCCTGGGTCTTGTTGCCCAGCTGGATGGCCTGCACCTGCGGCACCCAGTCGTGCTCGATGCGCAGCATCGCCAGGCGGATGCGCGCACGCGACAGCGGATCGACCGGCATCAGCGGCGGATGCGGGTAGCGCTCGTCCAGGTACTCGCTCACCACCGACGCGGCGTAGAGCACCAGCTCGCGCTCCACCAGGGTCGGCACCGAGTGGTACGGATTGAGATCGATCAGGTCTTCGGGCGGGTTCTGCGGATCGACCGGAACGAAGTCGAAGGTGACGCCCTTGGCCGCCAGGACCAGGCGCACCCGGTGGCACAGCACATCGTCGTTCGAGGAAAACAGCGTCAGTGTATTGCGCATGCGTACGCTCGCCGCCATCAAAGGCTCTCCCACGACAGGAGACCGCCTGCCGCATCGGCGCCGCCGGCACCGTGCCGACGGTCGACTCCTCCCCGAGTGTGCAACCGACCATCACAAAAGCCAATAGGCCCGTGCGATGGCCGGCGGCCGAATCAGTGGACGTCCTTCCAGTATTCCTTCTTCAGCAGGTACAGCAGGAAGGTCAGCAGGGCCAGGAACAGGATCACCCACACGCCCAGCTGCTGGCGCTTGAGCGCGGCCGGCTCGCCGGCGTATTCGAGGAAGTTGGTGATGTCGCGCACCGCCTGGTCGTACTGCCCGGCATCGACCGAACCCGGCGTTTCAATCTTCAGGCCGGTCACCGGCGGGTCCATGCCGGGGCCTTCGGCCTTGCCATGCACGGCGTGCTGCAGGCCCTGCATCTCCCACAGCGGGTTCGGCATGGAGGCGTTGGCGAACAGCGCGTTGTTCCAGCCCAGCGGCCGGCTGCTGTCCAGGTAGAACGACTTGAGGTAGGTGTAGACCCAGTCGCTGCCGCGCACGCGCGCGATCAGGCTGAGATCCGGCGGCATCTTGCCGAACCACTTCTCCGCGTTCTCCTTGGGCATCGCCACCGGGATCGGGTCGCCGATCGCCGAGCCGGTGAAGTTGAGGTTGTTCATCACCTCTTCCTCGGTCAGGCCCAGGTCCTGCGCCATCCGCGAATAGCGCAGGTACTTCAGCGCATGGCAGCCGGAGCAGTAGTTCATGTACAACTGTGCGCCGCGCTGCAGCGAGGCGCGGTCACCCAGATCGTTGCCTGCCTGCAGCAGCTTGGTGCCGCCCTCGGCGGCGGAGGCCAGGAAACTGCCCAGCATCAGGGTGGCCGCCAGGGCCAGCCGGACCATCCAGCGCTCAGTCATGCGTGGTCACCCTCTCCGGTACCGGCTTGGTCTTGTCCAGCCTTGTCCATAGCGGCATGGTGATGAAGAAGGCGAAGTACAGGAAGGTCAGCACCCGCCCGATGTAGGTTTCATGCACGTCGGTGCCCGGGCCGGAGCCGATCACGCCCAGCCACACGAAGCACACCGCCAGCACGCCCAGCATCACCCTCGAGATCCAGCCGCGGTAGCGCACCGATTTCACCTTCGCCTTGTCCAGCCACGGCACCAGGAACAGGATCGCGATGGCCGAGAACATCACCAGCACGCCACCGAGCTTGTTCGGCACCACGCGCAACATCGCGTAGTACGGCGTGTAGTACCAGACCGGCTTGATGTGCTCCGGGGTGACCAGGCGGTTGGCCTCGGTGAAGTTGTCGTGCTCCAGGAACAGGCCGCCGAAACCGGGCGCGAAGAAGATGATGAAGGCGGCGATGATCAGCAGGAAGCCGGCGCCTACACCATCCTTGAGCGTGTAGTACGGGTGGAACGGAATACCGTCGGCCGGAGCGTTCGGCGACCAGCGGTTGCCCTTCGGCCCCTTCTTGATCTCCACGCCATCGGGGTTGTTCGAACCCACTTCGTGCAGCGCGCCCAGGTGCAGTACCACCAGCAGCAACAGCACCAGCGGCAAGGCGATGACATGCAGCGCGAAGAAGCGGTTGAGCGTGGCGTCACTGGGCAGGTAATCGCCCATGATCCACTCGGTCAGGCCGTTGCCGATCACCGGTATGGCACCGAACAGCGAGATGATCACCTTGGCGCCCCAGAACGACATCTGGCCCCACGGCAGCACGTAGCCCATGAAGGCTTCGGCCATCAACACCAGGTAGATCAGCATGCCGAGGATCCACACCAGCTCGCGTGGCTTCTGGTAACTGCCGTACAGCAGGCCACGGAACATGTGCAGGTAGACCACGATGAAGAACAGCGAGGCACCCGTGGAGTGCATGTAGCGGATCAGCCAGCCCCACTCCACGTCCCGCATGATGTACTCGATGGAGCCGAACGCCTCGGCGGCGCTGGTCTTGTAGTGCATCGTCAGGAAGATGCCGGTGACGATCTGGTTGACCAGCACCAGCAGCGCCAGCGAACCGAAGTAGTACCAGATGTTGAAGTTCTTCGGCGCGTAGTACTCGCTCACATGCTTGCGATAGACCGGCATCAGGCCCGGCGCGCGGGCATTGACCCAGTCGGCCACGCCGCTGGCGGTACGGCTGAGGATATTGGCCATCAGGCAGCCCCCTGCGGATCGACACCGATGATGATGGTGTTGTCGTCCTGGTAATGGTGCGCGGGCACCTTCAGGTTGATCGGCGCCGGCACGTCCTTGAAGACGCGTCCGGACATGTCGAAGCGCGACTTGTGGCAGGGGCAGAAGTAGCCGCCCTTCCACTGCGGGTCGTAGGGCTCAGGCCGGATTTCGGCGACCATTTCCGGCGAGCAGCCCAGGTGCGTGCACAGGCCGACCAGTACGGAGATGTCCGGCTTGATCGAGCGCAGTTCGGGGTTCTGCTTCAGCACGTAGTCCGGCTGCTGGTCCTTCTCGCCGGAGTCGGGGTCCTTGAGACGGCCGTCCAGCCCATGCAGCGCATCGAGGATGGCCTTGGACCGCTTGACGATCCAGATCGGCTGGCCACGCCATTCCACGATCAGGCGTTGGCCTTCCTGCAGGGCGCTGATATCGGCCACCACCGGTGCGCCGGCAAGCTTGGCGCGGGCACTGGGGTTCCAGGATTTGATGAAAGGAACGGCGGTGAATCCGACGCCGACGGCGCCCACCACGGCTGTGGTGGCAGAAAGAAAACGCCGACGTCCGGTGTTGACTGGATCGTGTACCCCATCGTTGGCCATCCGGCACTCCGATATTGATTAGGTAGCTTTAAGGCTGCCAGCGGATCCGGTGGGGGCCAGAGCCGCATTGAATCGCGGTCGAGTGTAGCGGAACCGTCGCGCGCCACACAACGCATTGCAACAACATTGATTTTTGGGTTGCCGGCCAGCGACCGGCACTACCGGCTGCTTGCCGCTTCGCTCGCCAGGCATGGCCTGGCGCTACTGCTTGCTCAATGCGGTGCGGTAACGCTCGGCCAGCTGCCCGACCCGGCGCACGTAGTACTGCGTCTCGCTGTAGGGCGGCACGCCACCGTGGCGGTCGACCGCGCCCTCGCCGGCGTTGTAGCCGGCCGCAGCCAGGGTCAGGTCGCCATTGAAGCGCTTCAGCAACCACGCAAGATACTGCACGCCACCGCGGATGTTCTGCCCGGCATCATAGGAATCGCTGACCCCGAAGCGGGCCGCGGTCGGCGGCATCAGCTGCATCAGGCCCTGCGCGCCGGCGCGGCTGAGCGCGGTCGGGTTGTAGGCCGACTCGGCGTGGATGATGGCGCGCACCACGGCTTCTTCGACGCCGAACTCGCGTGCGGCCGAGGTGATCTCGGTCTGGAACGCGGTGGTGTTCAAGCGCACCGAACCGAAGTCCACGCGTGGGTTGACGCCACAGGCATAACAGCGCTCCATGAAACTGTAGCGGATGGTACGCACCGGGCCGAGGTTGGCGACCTGGGTTGGCCGCGCACTGGTGTAGTGGCGCACCCCATCCTTCATGAAGGAATAGACCTGGCCGCTGACCATCCGCCCGGCCCGCGAGGCCGTCGGTGCCGCAGCAGGCGCGGGGGCAGCAGGCGTCGACGCGACCGCAGTGGGCGCAGCGGCGCTGGCCGCCACGGCGACCGGATTGCGTTCGATGCTGGCCACGGTGGTCGGCGCAGGCTTCGGCGCGACCACCACAGGGCGCGGTGCCGGCCGGGTATCGCGGCTGTAGCTGATGCTGCTGCAGCGCGCGCCGGCCACTCGCTTGCTCACGTAGCTGGTGACCCCGTCGGCGCCCTGGCACTTGTACAGGGTGCCGGCGCTGGCCGGCGCAGCGGTCAGCGCAGCGATGATGATCGCCGTTGTCCCCAGTATCCCCTTCATGCCGCGAGTGTCCCAGCTTCGCCGGGGCTTGCCAAGCGACGTGGCTCAGCCTGTGACCGGCGGCACAGCCAGCACCTGGCCCAATCCGGCCAAACGCTGTGCCAGCTCATCGCGCAGGCCCGGCGGTGTGGTCCACAACGCCACCGGCACCCGGTCCAGGCTGAGGATCTGCGCCAGCATCATGCCGCGGCTCTCGGCGCCCATGCGCAACAGGCAATGGCCGGCACCATCAGCCTCCAGCACACCACACCACGGTGGGATGCGCCCTTCCAGCTCGGTGCGGCTGCCGGCCAGGCGGACGATGGCCTGCAGTGCGAACGGCGCCTGGCTGACCGCCTGCCGCACCATCACGTCCGGAGGGGCTGGCGTGCGCCGGTGCAGGCCCGGCTCGGAGCACTCACGTACGGCACCCATGCGGTCCACGCGCAGAGTGCGCCAGTCCTGCCGCCCCAGGTCCCAGGCAAGCAGATACCAGCGCCGCCCGTAATTGACCAGGTGCTGGGCCTCGACCTCGCGCTGGGTGACCGCGTCCTGCGCACTGCGGTATTCGAAGGCCAGCCGCGACGCCTGCCGACAGTGCTGGGCCAGCCGTCCGAGCAGGCGTGCGTCGGTGGACGGAAGGTCGGCCAGGGTGGCCGTCGCCGCATGCACCTCCCCGGCCTGCCGGCGGCGGCGGGTCGGCACCAGCGGGTCGAGCTTGGACAACAGGCCCCGCGCAGTGTCGTCGATGCCGGCGACGGTCGCAGACGCGGCACGCAGGGCGATGGCTAGGGTGGTTGCCTCCTCCTCGTCCAGCAGCATCGGCAATACCGGCGCCCCCGCCCCGAGCTGGTAGCCGCCGCCCACCCCTGACGAGGCGTGGACCGGGTAGCCCAGCTCGCGCAGGCGCTCGATATCGCGGCGGATGCTGCGCCGGTCCACGCCCATGCGCTCGGCCAGCTCAGCCCCGGACCACTGGCGGCGGGCCTGCAGCAGGGCGATCAGGCGCAGCAGTCGATGGGCGGTATGGCGCATGAAGAATCGAGGACAGAAGTCGTCCGCAATAGTGCCCCAGGATGGCTTCCAGTTCACCACCCACCGCAAGGAGCAATGCCATGACCTCACGCCAGATCACCCTGTACCACGCCGCCCGATCCCGCTCGAGCGGCGCCGTGGCTCTGCTCGAAGCGCTGGGTGCCGACTACCGCATGCAGGTGCTGGACCTGAAAGCCGGCGCCAACCTGGCTCCGGCCTATCTGGCCATCAACCCGATGGGCAAGGTGCCGGCCATCGTCCACAACGGCGCACTGGTGACCGAGCAGGTCGCCATTTATCTGTACCTGGCCGACCTGTATCCGGAAGCCGGGCTGGCACCGCCGATCGGCGACGCCCTGCGCGGGCCCTACCTTCGCTGGATGGCCTTCTACGGAGCCTGCTTCGAGCCAGCGATGATCGACAAGGCGATGCATCGCGAGCCGCCGCCGCGCCTGATGTCGCCGTACAACGACGCCGAGACTGTGCTGCAGGTGGTCGAGGCCCAGCTGGCGCAGGGCCCGTACCTGCTCGGCGAGACTATGAGCGCCGCCGATGTGCTGTGGGGCAATGCGCTGGCCTGGACCACCGCCTTTGGCCTCGTACAGCCGGCGCCGGCAACGGCCGACTACATCGCCCGGATGAGCGCGATGACCGCCTTCGACCGGTCGCGGCGGATCGATGCGGAGCTGGTGGCGGCGTAATCAGCGCCCCCTTGTAGAGCCGAGCCCACGCTCGGCTGCTCCTCCGCCTTGCACAAGGCAGCCGAGCGTGGGCTCGGCTCTACAGTGATGACCACGCCGGGCTTGGGCTTGGCCGCATGAACGCGGCGGCTGGCGCGGGATGCGGGTAGAATTGCCCGCTTTCCCGCCACCCGAATGGATTAAGCGCCATGACCGGGACGCCAGACGTCTTTCCGCCCGTCACGCCGGGCGGTACCCCGCTCGTTGCCCTGCCCGCTGGTCCGCGCAAGCCTGACCAGGTCAAGGGCAAGCTGTACATCAAGACCCACGGTTGCCAGATGAACGAGTACGACTCGGCCAAGATGGCCGACGTACTTGCCGCCAGCGATGGCCTGGAACTGACCGACAGCCCGGACGACGCCGACGTCATCCTGGTCAACACCTGCTCCATCCGCGAGAAGGCGCAGGAGAAGGTGTTCAGCCAGCTGGGCGTGTGGAAGGGCCTGAAGAACAAGGGCCGCGAGGTCATCATCGGCGTGGGCGGCTGCGTGGCCTCGCAGGAAGGCGAGGCGATCATCAAGCGCGCGCCGTTCGTTGACCTGGTGTTCGGCCCGCAGACCCTGCACCGCCTGCCGGAACTGATCCGCGCACGCCGCGAGCAGAAGCGCCCGCAGGTGGACATCAGCTTCCCCGAGATCGAGAAGTTCGACCGCCTGCCTGAGCCACGCGCCGAAGGTGCCTCGGCGTTCGTGTCGATCATGGAGGGCTGTTCCAAGTACTGCTCGTTCTGCGTGGTGCCTTACACCCGCGGCACCGAAGTCAGCCGCCCGTTCGAGGACGTGGTGGTGGAAGTGGCGCAGCTCGCCGCGCAGGGCGTGCGCGAGATCAACCTGCTCGGCCAGAACGTCAACGCCTATCGCGGCCCGTATGGAGACGGTGAGTTTGCCGACCTTGGCCTGCTGATCCGCACCATCGCCGAGATCGATGGCGTTGGCCGCATCCGCTTCACCACCTCGCACCCGCTGGAGTTCAGCGATTCGCTGGTCGATGCGTTCCGCGACGTACCGCAGCTGGCCAACTTCCTGCACCTGCCGGTGCAGGCCGGCAGCGACCGCGTGCTGTCGGCGATGAAGCGCGGCTACACCGCACTGGAATTCAAGTCGAAGATCCGCAAGCTGCGCGCGGTGCGCCCGGACATCTCGATCAGCTCGGACTTCATCGTCGGCTTCCCCGGCGAGACCGATGCCGATTTTGAGAAGACCATGAAGCTGATCGAAGACATCGGCTTCGACCACAGCTTCTCCTTCATCTATTCGCGCCGCCCGGGCACGCCAGCGGCCGATCTGGAGGACACGATCAGCGATGCCGAGAAGCACGCTCGCCTGTCGCGGCTGCAGGAGCGCATCAATGCGCACGCCGCCAGCATCTCGGAGAAGATGGTCGGTACCGTGCAGACCGTGCTGGTGGAAGGGCCGTCGCGCAAGAATCCGAACGAACTGACCGGCAAGACCGAGAACATGCGTTCGGTGAACTTCCCGGCGCCGGCGCGGTTGATCGGCCAGTTCGTGGATGTGCTGATCACCGAAGCGCTTACCAACTCGCTGCGTGGGCGCGTGGTGGCGGAATAAGGTGTGCCGACCAACGGTCGGCACCTACCGGAAATGATGCCGGCCAGCGGCCGGCACCACTAGGGTGTGCCGACCAACGGTCGGCGCCCACCGGAAATGATGCCGGCCAGCGGCCGGCACTACCGAATGACAGGCCTCAATCCAGGCGCTTGCGGAAACGCAGGATCGCCAGCGTCATCATTACCACGATGAAGGCCAGCAGCGCCAGCGCGTCGTGCCACAGCTCCCATAGAGAGGCGCCGCGCAGCATGATGCCGCGCACCAGGCGCAGGAAGTGGGTCAGCGGCAGCACCTCGGCCAGCCACTGCACCGGCCGCGGCATGCCGGCGAACGGGAACATGAAACCCGACAGCAGGATCGACGGCAGGAACAGGAACAGGGTCATCTGCATCGCCTGGAACTGCGAACGCGCGCGCGTGGAGATCAGCAGGCCCAGCGCCAGGTTGGCCAGCACCAGCAGGACCGCGGCCAGGTAGATGTCCAGCAGGCTGCCGCGGATCGGCACCTGGAACAGCCAGGTACCCAGCGCCAGCACCAGGGTGGTCTGCAGCAGGCCGATCGCTGCATAGGGCAGCACCTTGCCGACCATCAGTTCGCTGCGCGATACCGGCGTGGCGATCAGCAGTTCCATGTTGCCGCGCTCGCGCTCGCGCACCACCGCCACCGCCGTGAACATCACCAGGGTCATGGTCAGGATCACCCCGATAAGGCCGGGCACGATGTTCACCGCCGAACGCCGTTGCGGGTTGTAGAAACTGGTCACGCTGACCTGGCCACTGGCAATGCTGCCTTCGCGTAGCGGCCGCGTATTGCTGGTCGGGCGCGTATCCATTGGCACCTGCGCCAGCTGGATCGCCGCACTCTGCACCACGGTGTCGCTGCCATCGACCAGCACCTGTACCGCTTCGCGTCCATCGAAGCGGCGACGCTCGAAGTCGGCCGGCACCACGATGCCGACGCTGATCTCGCCGCGGCGCAGTGCCTGCATCAGCTGGTCCGGCGTGTACGCCTCGCTGCGCGGCGTGATCACGCCGGTAGCGACCATGTCCTGCACCAGCGCGCGAGAGGCGGCGCTGTTGGCCTGGTCGGCGATACCCGCATCGAGGTGGCGCAGGTTGAGGTTGATCGCATACCCGAACAGCAGCAGCTGCATCACCGGAATGCCGACGATCATCGCCAGCGTGATGCGGTCGCGGCGCAGCTGCCGCAGCTCCTTGAGCACGATCGCCCACAGCCGGCGCAGGTTCATGCCGCCGGCTCCCGGCCACGGCCGCGGGTGGCGGCGACGAACACGTCTTCCAGGTTCGGCGCTACGGTTTCGATATGCGCTTGCGGGTCGGCGCTGGCCAGCGCGCGCCGCAGCACTGCGACATCCGCTACGCCCTCATTGCACAGCACGCGCAGATGGGTGCCGATCTGCGCCACGCTCAGCACGCCGGGCAGCTCGGCCAGCGCGCGGCTGGCCAGGCGTGGCTGCGATGACGTGACCTGCAGCGTGCGGCCGTCCAGCTGCGCACACAGTTCGGCCGGCGTGCCATCGGCGACCAGCGCGCCACGATCAAGAATAGCCAGCCGGTGGCAGCGCTCGGCTTCGTCCATGTAGTGGGTCGAGACCAGCACGGTGGTACCGGCGTCGGCAAGTTCAAACAGGGCCTCCCAGAAGTCGCGGCGTGACTCCGGGTCGACCGCGCTGGTCGGCTCGTCCAGGAACAGCAGTTCGGGCGAATGCACCACGGCGCCGGCCAGGGCCAGGCGCTGCTTCTGCCCGCCGCTGAGCGTACCGGCCAGCTGCGGCTGCCGGTCCTGCAACCGGTACTGCTGCAGCAGCGCATCGACCCGTTGCCGGGCCTGGTTGCGCGGCAGGCCCTGGATGGCGGCGAGGAATTCCAGGTTCTCGCGTACCGATAGGTCTTCGTACAGCGAGAAGCGCTGGGTCATGTAGCCGATGCGCCGGCGCAGTGCTTCGGCCTGCTCGGGAACCGCCAGGCCCAGCACCTCGATCTGC
This sequence comes from Stenotrophomonas sp. A3_2, assembly GCF_036624925.1. NCBI lineage: Bacteria > Pseudomonadati > Pseudomonadota > Gammaproteobacteria > Lysobacterales > Lysobacteraceae > Stenotrophomonas > Stenotrophomonas sp. A3_2. The sequence goes on along the minus strand of NZ_JAZKVY010000339.1, from coordinate 128,029 downwards.
CCCGCACTGGGTTCCAGCAGGCCGCACAGCATGCGGATGGTGGTCGACTTGCCCGACCCGTTCGGGCCCAGGAAACCATAGACCTGGCCACGGGGCACGGTCAGGTCGACCTTGTCCACGGCCAGCAGATCGCCGAAGCGGCGGGTCAGGCCCTGCGCATGCACTGCGATGTCCGCACCGGTGTTCAGAAGCGCACCTGCACCGGCAGCCCGGCCGGAAGCGTCTGCATGTCGCTGGCTTCATCCACTTCGATCTCGGCGAGGTAGCTCAGGCGCTCGACGTCATCGCCGGTCAGTGCGTAGTACGGGGTGAATGAAGGCTCGCTGCGGATCGCGCGCACATGGCCCTTCAGTATGGTGCGCCCTCCCTCCAGCTGTATCTGCGCCGGCTGACCGACCTTGACCTGCAGGCGCAGCGGCTGCGGCAGGTAGACGCGCGCATAGGGGCGCTCGCCAACCAGCAGCACCGCCAGTGGCGCCCCGATCGGTGCCTGGTCACCCTGCCGGTACGGCAAGGCATCGATCACGCCATCGCGCGGTGCGCGCAGCTGCAGCTTCTGCAGGTTGACGCCCTGCACCACCTGCTGCGCCTGTGCGGCGTCGGCGGCCGCCTGGCCCTGGGCGATGTCCTGCGCGCGACTGCCGTGCACCCGTTCCAGCCAGGCCTGCTCGGCGGCACGCACGCTGGCCGCGGCATTGCCGGCGGCCGCCCGTGCACGGTCCAGCTCGGCGGCGGCGATCAGGCGCTGGCGTGCCAATGGTTGCACGCGCCGATAGTAGGCAGTGGCTTCAGCAGACTGCGCGCGCAACGCGGCCAGTTGTGCCTGGGCCTGTGCGATCTGTTCCTGCCGCGGGCCGAGCTTCAGCTCTTCCAGCTGGGCCTGCGCGCGCGCCGTGTCGGCCTGCGCCACCGCGAACTGCGCGTCGCCGCGGGCGGGGTCGAGCTGCATCAGCACGGCCCCGGCCTTGACCCGCTGGCCCTCGCGCACCTCCAACGTGGCGATCACCTCGGCCGCCGGCGCCGGCACCGTGATCCGGTCCCACTCCAGTGTGCCCAGCGCCGTTGGCGTTGACTGCCCACAGCCTGCCAGCAGGCCGATGGCCGCCAGCCCGAGTCCACGCATCCCGTTGCCGATGCCCATACCATCCCCTCCTGCGACGGCGACACGGTGCCAGCTGCCCCGTGCACCCTCAATGATTCCGATCAGCCCTGACGGTTTTTTCGCCACGTACGGGCGAGCCTTTTGCTGCAAGGCTCCTCTCCACCTATCCACAGCTTGATTCAGCATCATTCCACAGCTGGTGTGGAGAACCGAACGGGGGCGGCCGTACTGGGTGCCTGGCAGCGGAAGATGCGCTGCCGTCACAGGAGCCGGCCGGCTGTGACGGTTTTTTCACCACCGCCTCATACGCCTTGTGGCACAAGCACTGCGAAGGCCTATCCACAGGTTTTCGCGCCCCCCGTCCACACCGGGTGTGGAAAACCGCGTATCGGCCTGCTGCTGGCCGCATGCCCGGTACGCGCGTAACCTTGTCATCCCAAGTCCATCGCGGTGGACGGCGAACCCGCCCCACCCCAAGCAATGAAAAGCATCGATCATCGAGACTTCACCCTGTCGCCGGAAGACAACGAGCGATTGGCCAACCTGTGCGGCCCCTTCGACGGGCACCTGCGCCAGATCGAGCTGAAGCTCGGCGTGGAGATCGCAAACCGTGGCTTCGTGTTCCGCATCAGCGGGCCCAATGAAGCCATCGTGGAGGCGCAGAAGCTGGTTGAAGCGCTGTACGCCGAAGCCGGCGAGACCGTCTTCGACAACCACGCCATCCATCTGCGCCTGGCGCAGGCCAATGTCGAGCAGATCGCCGAACGCTCCTACGAAGCGCAGGAGGTCGCGATCAAGGTCAAGCGCGGTACGGTACGTGGCCGTGGCGCCAATCAGTCCCGCTACCTGCACCAGATCGCCACCCACGACATCAACTTCGGCATCGGCCCGGCCGGTACCGGCAAGACCTTCCTGGCCGTGGCCAGCGCGGTCGAAGCACTGAACGAATCGCGGGTGCAGCGCCTGATCCTGGTGCGCCCCGCGGTGGAAGCCGGCGAGAAGCTGGGCTTCCTTCCAGGCGACCTGAGCCAGAAAGTCGATCCCTACCTGCGACCGTTGTACGACGCCCTGTACGAGATGATGGGCGTGGAGAAGGTGGTCAAGCTGCTGGAGAAGAACGTCATCGAGATCGCGCCGCTGGCCTACATGCGCGGCCGCACGCTCAACGATGCATTCGTGATCCTGGACGAAGCACAGAACACCACCATCGAACAGATGAAGATGTTCCTGACCCGCCTGGGCTACGGCTCCACCGCGGTGGTCACCGGTGACCTGACCCAGACCGACCTGCCCAAGCACGTGAAATCCGGTCTGCGCGACGCCATCGATGTGCTGCGTGAAGTCGAGGGCGTCAGCTTCACCTTCTTCGAATCCCGCGACGTGGTCCGCCACCCGCTGGTCGCGCGCATCGTCAGCGCCTACGACCGCCGCGACCTGCATCAGATCCAGCCTGGAGCGACGCCATGACCCGTGGTCCCGTGCGACTGGACGTCGCCGTCAGTTATGCCCTGCCGCGTGCCGGCCTGCCGGCGGCCGTGAGCTTTCGCAAGTGGGTGGCGGCTGCGTTGAAGGGCCGCATCCGCGAGGCCGATCTGGCCATCCGCGTGGTCGATGCCAAGGAAGGCCAGTCGCTGAACCGCCATTACCGTGGCAAGGACTACGCCACCAACGTGCTCAGCTTCCCGGCCGAAGTTCCCGAAGGCCTGCCCAAGGGCGTCAAGTTTCCACTGCTCGGCGACCTGGTGATCTGCGCACCGGTGGTGGCCCGCGAAGCCGACGAACAGGGCAAGGCGCTCAACGCCCATTACGCGCACCTGACCGTGCACGGCGTGCTGCACCTGCTTGGCTGGGACCACGAGGACGACAAGGAAGCCGAGGCGATGGAACAGCTGGAGCGCGACATCCTGGCCGAGCTCGGCATCGCCGATCCCTACGCCGGCGAGCGCTGACGACCACGCACACCGGGTTCATCACGGAGGACAACCCCATCGCGCTGTTGCCCGCACTCATCGCCGCTCTTCTGCAGGTAACCACTGCCCCGGGCATCGACCCCGACCGGGAACGACCGTCGCCGTTCCCCGCCAGCGACAGCGCGGCCGACATTGCCGCCAAAGTCGCCGAGGTGCAGGCCTTCTTTGACGTCAGCCAACAGACGGCCCGCCAGGCGGTCGCCGAGGCGCAGCAGCACGCATTGATGGAACGCTTGAGGGCGCGCCACGCGGCACGCCTGGCCGGCATGTGGGTGGACAATGCGACGGGTTGGACCGTCGTCGTGCGATTGACTGGCCCAGCCTCCGAGGCGGATGAGACCCATCCAGGGGCGGACGGCCCGCAACGCGTGCGCTATATCATCGGCGCTTCAATGACCGAAGCGGAGATGCAGCGCCGTCTTCAGGCGCAGCAGGGCTGGTTCATCCCGCAGCTGCCCGGTCTGACCGGCTATGGCCTGGACGTCATGACCGGTGAACTGGAGCTGGAACTCCGGGATACCGCTGGAGCGCGCGCAACGGCGGCGACCGTGCGCGACCACCTGCAGGCGCTGCTGGGCTACCCGGTCAGGCTGCGCTGGTACCCAGCGTCATCGCAGCGCCGATCGCCCTGACCCAGCCGGGCTGCAGGTGCCGGTCCGCGCGCTGCGTAATTGTTTGCCGCCTGGCATGGCGGCACAGGGAAACCAAGGATGACCTCGGGAAACAGCTTCACGGCGATTGCAATGAGTGCGGGCCTGTTCGCAGGCCTGCTGGTGCTGGGCGCGTACACCGTGCGCCGCATCAGCGCCCGCGACCCCAGCGGCAGGCACTGGCTGCTGCGCAGCCTGGCCCTGCTCTCGCCCTTGTGCCTGCTGGCCGGGCTGGCGACCGGCATGATCGGCCCACACCTCACGGGTAGAGCAGAACCCGTCCACCTGCCCGGGCTGTGGGAAACGTCGATGGTGCTGATACTGGTCGGTGCCTTGACCCTGCCGGTGCTGTGGCGAACGCTGCTGCAGCAGCGGCTTGGCAGGCCGGTCAACGCGCTTCCGTTCTTCCATGCCAGCCGCACCTCGTTGCTGGTGCTGTTCGTGCTGGCCGTGATCTACGTGAAAGTGGCCAGGACAGCCGCATCGGAAATGTTGCCCTGGCTGACCAGCCCGGGCCTGTGGCCGGCGGTGGTGCGCATCGCGGGGCAATCGATGCAGATCACCATGCTCGCGGTCGTGCTTACCCTCTCACTGATGGTCGTGCGGCGGGCGATGACCGGTTTCCTGCGCCTTCTCAGCGGGCTGTTCAGGCGCTCACCGGAGCTATGATGGGTGCCCTTCGCCTGCGGAAACCGCCCGTGTCACTGCGCTGCTGCCTGCCCCTGCTGTGTGCCCTTGCGGTCCCATCCGCCTTCGCTTCCAGCGTCGACCTGCCGGCCCTGATCGAATGCCGCCAGGGCGTGGCCGAGCAGGCCGCGCTGGCGCCGCTGCTGGCCGATCCGCTGAAGGCCGTGGCCCAGGGCCTGCAGCCGCTGCCGCAGGGCAACCAGTTCATGAGCGAGTTCCGGCTGGCCAGCCCGATCACCGTCTTCGGCCAACAGACCGATCGGGTGGCGGTGGCCGGCGCCAGCGTCATGGCCGTCCTCGACCAGGCCGACCCACGCCCGCTGGCCAAACGGCTGGAATTGGAGACCGGCTACGACCAGGACGGCAAGTTCATGGCCGGCCGCGAGCTGGTCAGCCGCGACGTGACCGACCCGAAGACCGGCGAGGCCCAGATCGAGTCGATCATCCTCAGCGTCTCCACCGTGGCCTCCCACCCGGGCAAGACCCTGGCCGGCTGCACCTACAGCCTGGACCTGCCCGAGGAGGAGCCGGCTGCGGCCGCCCCAGCCCCGGCCACCGGCAGTCACTGACAGGCCGTCACATCCTGCTAGACTTGGGTCAACGCCCGGCCTGCCGGGTGCCTTTTTTCCAGAGATGTCAGAAGACGACAGTAGTAGCTCCCCTGCGGAGCACAGTGAAAAGAAGCGCGGCTGGCTTGAACGCCTGACCTCCGCCTTCTCCGGCGAACCCCATACCCGCGACGAGCTGGTCGCTGTCCTGCACACCGCGCAGGAAGAAGGCCTGATCGCCGCCGATACCCTGAAGATGATGGAAGGCGCCATTTCGGTGGCCGAGCTGACCGTGGGCGACGTGATGATCTCGCGCTCGCAGATGGTCTCGCTGCCGGTTGAAGCGCCCTTCCTGGAACTGATGAAGCAGGTGGTCGAATCCGGCCATTCACGCTTCCCGGTACACGGCGAGAACAAGGACGACATCCTTGGCATCCTGCTGGCCAAGGACCTGCTGCGCGGCGTGGTCGCCGACAACGGCCCGGCCAACGTACGCGAGCTGCTGCGCCCGGCAGTGCTGATTCCGGAGGCGAAGAAGCTCAACGTGCTGCTGAAGGAGTTCCGCCTGTCGCGCAACCACATGGCCATCGTGGTCGACGAGTACGGCGGTGTCGCCGGCCTGGTCACCATCGAGGACGTGCTGGAACAGATCGTCGGCGAGATCGACGACGAGCATGACGAGGCCGAGGACCCGTCGGCGCAGATCGCCATCCAGTCCGACGGACAGTACGTGGTCGACGCGCTGACCCCGATCGGCGACTTCAACGAGCGTTTCGGCGCAATGTTCTCCGACGAGGATTACGACACGATCGGTGGCCTGGTCACCGAGGCCGTGGGCCATCTGCCGGAAGTCGGCGATGAGCTGGCACTGGACCGCTTCATGTTCCGCGTGGCCCGCGCCGATGCGCGCCGGGTACAGGCCTTCCACGTGACCGTGCTGCCGCCGGACGTGCAGGACGACGCTTGAAGCGCCGCGGCTTGATCCTCATGGTGTGGCTGACACTCTACGTGTTGGCCATGGCCCTGCCGCTGGCCGCCTTCGCGCAGCCGGCGCCGGCCACACCTGCCGTGCCCGCGGCCAGCGCTGAAGCCCCTGCTCCGCGCATCGGCGTGGTGACCATGCAGCCGGGCACGGTGTTCTTCGAACGCTTCGGCCATGACGCCATCGTGGTGGTCGATCCGCTCAGCGGCGACGCAACCTCGTACAACTTCGGCTACTTCGACCCCTCCGAGGACGATTTCATCAGCCGCTTCGCACGTGGCGACATGATGTATTACCTGGTGGCGCTGCCGCTGCAGCAGGACCTGTCGTACTACGACGAGACCGGCCGCGGTGCCAGCGTGCAATGGCTGGACCTGCGCCCGGACCAGGCGCGTGCGCTGGCCGCTGACCTGGCCGAGCGGGCCAAGCCGGAAAACGCGCGCTACCACTACGACTATTACACCGCCAATTGCGCCACGATGGTGCGCGACACCCTCGACAAGGCGTTGGGTGGTGGCCTGCAGTCGCAGCTGTCGGGGCGCTCGCGTGGCAACACCTATCGCAGTGAATCGGTCCGTCTGGCCTCGCCGGCACCATGGATGTGGCTGGGCTTCGATGTGGGCCTGGGGCCGTTCGCCGACCAGCCGCTGTCGCGCTGGCAGGAAGCGTTCGTCCCGATGCGCCTGGCCGATGCCCTGCGCCAGGCACGCAACAGCGATGGCCGGCCGCTGGTGCAGGCCGAACAGGAACTGTTGCCGCACCGCATCGATCCGGAGCCGAAGGAGTTCGCACGCCGCTGGTGGCCGTGGCTGCTGTGTGGCCTCATGATCGCCGCTGGCGTGCTGGCGCTGCGCAACCGCCCGCGCCTGCTGGCCGGGCTGGCCCTGCCGTTCTGGCTGCTGTGCGCTCTGTTGGGTGGCGTGCTGGTGTTCCTGTGGGGCTTCAGCATCCACTACGCCGCATGGGCCAACCGCAACCTGCTGCTGCTTTCGCCACTGGCCGTGCTGCTGCTGCCGGGCGCGATCGCACTGCTGCGCCGGCGCGTGCCGGGACGCATGTTCAGGATCGTGCTTTGGCTGCTGGCGGTACAGGCGGTGGCCGCACTGGTGCTGCACTGGCTGAGCCTGCAGGCCCAGTACAACGTGCAGTGGATCGTGCTGCTGCTGCCGGTGCACGCGGCCCTGGCGTGGGTGCTGGGGCGCCGTCCTCACTTGTCCGAAACACGGCCCTGACGCACGATGGCGGGCATGTCATTGCCCGCCTCCGCTTCCGCCCCGGCTTCGGCCAACCCTACCTGCGTCATCAACTGCGTCCACTACGATGACGAGGGCAAACGCCACGACATCAGCCTGGACGCCATCAGCGATGTCATCGCCAGTGGCAATGGCTTCGTGTGGGTCGGCCTGTACGATCCCAACGACGATGTGCTGCTGAAACTGCAGGAAGAATTCTGCCTGCACGACCTGGCCATCGAAGACGCGCGCAACGCACACCAGCGGCCCAAGGTCGAGACCTACGGCAATTCGCTGTTCGTGGTGGTGACCACCGCGCAGATGGTCGACGAACGCATCCAGTATGGCGAAACCCATGCCTTCCTCGGCCCACGCTTCCTGGTGACGGTGCGCCACGGGGCCTCGTTGTCCTATGCCCCGGTACGTGCACGCGTGGAGCGCGAGCCGCAGCTGCTGAAGATGGGCCCGTCGTACTGCCTGTACGCGGTGACCGACTTCGTGGTCGACAACTACCTGCCGATCGTGCACCGCTTCCGCGATACCCTGGACCTGCTGGAGAAGGACATCTTCGCCGAGAATTACAAGCGCAGCACCGTGGTGCGCCTGTACGAGCTCAAGCGCGAACTGAACAAGATGCGCATGGCAGTGGCGCCACTGCAGGACGTGCTTGCGCAGCTGCGCCGCTACCAGGGCGAACTGATCCCGGACGAAGTGAAGCTGTACGTGCGTGACGTGCATGACCATGCGGTGCGCATCAGCGATGTGATCGACACCCTGCGTGAGATGCTGGGCACCGCGCTGAGCGTGAACCTTTCGCTGGTGACACTGGCGCAGGGCGAGACGGTCAAGCGGCTGGGTGCGTGGGCCGCACTCTTGGCGGCGCCGACGCTGATCACCAGCTGGTACGGCATGAACTTCAGCCACATGCCGGAGCTGAGCCAACCGTGGGCCTACCCACTGATGATCGTTGGCGTGGGCGGCGTCTGCGTAGGGCTGTACCGGCTGTTCAAGCGCGCGAAGTGGTTGTAGCGCGTATCGACCAACGGTCGATACCCGCCATGCACGGGGGGCGTCGATACCCCGCAATCCGGTAGGCCCCGACCGTTGGTGGTGGCACATGACCCGCTTCTGGTAGTGCCGGCCGCTGGCCGGCAATCAGGGCAATGCAGGCCAGCGACCGGCACTACCGCTCGGGATCAAGCCACGTAGACGGTCTTGATGTTCATGAACTCATGGATGCCATGGTCAGCCAGCTCCCGACCAAAGCCTGACTGCTTGCTGCCGCCGAACGGCAGCCGCGCGTCGCTCTTGACGATGGCGTTGACGAACGCCGCACCGCATTCCATGCGCTGCGCGAAGCGCTCGCCGCGTACCGGATCGCCGGTCCACACGCTGCCGCCCAGGCCGAAGCGGGTGTCGTTGGCCACGCGCAGTGCCTCGGCCTCATCCTTGACCCGGATCACCGCGGCCACCGGCCCGAACAGCTCCTCGTCATACGCCGGCATGCCCGGGCCGACCTGGTCGAGCACCGTGGCAGGATAGCCGGCATGGGTGCCGGCTATCGGCTCACCACCGATCAGCACCCGCGCGCCCTTGGCCACGCTGGCCTGCACCTGCTTGTGCAGTTCGTCACGCAGGTCGGCGCGAGCCATCGGTGCCAGCGTGGTGCCAGGCTTATCGGGATCGCCGTACTGGCGCTCGCCCGCCGCCTCCACAAAGCGACGGGTGAACTCATCGGCCACCGCCTCGACCACGATGAAGCGCTTGGCCGCGATGCAGGTCTGGCCGCTGTTGTCGAAGCGCGACTTCACCGCTGCGGCCACGGTCTTGTCGAGGTCGGCATCGTCGAGCACCACGAAGGCATCGCTGCCACCCAGCTCCATCACCGACTTCTTCAGCTGGCTGCCGGCATTGGAGGCGATCGAGCGCCCTGCCCGCTCGCTGCCGGTCAGCGTCACCGCCTTCACCCGTGCGTCGCGCAGCACGTCGGCGGCCTGGTCGTTGTCGATGTGCAGCACGTCGAACACGCCATCAGGCAGGCCGCCGTCACGGCACACCGCCAGGATCAGGTCGGCGCACTGCGGCACGTTGCTGGCGTGCTTGAGCAGAGCGACGTTGCCAGCCATGAACGCCGGGGCGAGGAAACGGAACACCTGCCAGATCGGGAAATTCCACGGCATCACCGCGAACACGCAGCCGATCGGCTCGTAGCGCACGTAGCTGCGCTGGGCTTCGGTATCGATCAACTGCGGCTTGAGATAGTCGGCGGCGTGGTCGGCGTAGTACTCGCAGGCCGCCGCGCACTTGTCGACCTCGGCCAGCGCCTCGGCCTTGAGCTTGCCCATCTCGTGGGTCATCGCCTGCTGCAGGTCGTCGCGGCGCGTGCGCAGCTGCGCCGCGATCTGGCGCAGGATCGCGCCGCGTTCCTGCAGTGAACGCTCGGCCCAGCCGGGGAAGGCATCGGCGGCGGCCTGCAGGCGCTGCTCGATGTCGGCAGCGCCCATCAGTTCATGGCGGTAGGTCACCTGGCCGGTGGCCGGGTCGACGATCTCGACGGTCATGGGGGATCTCCATCTGGAAGACCCCCATTGTGCGCCGCCGGCCGTGAGCCGGGTGTTGCCGGCACAGTGGACGGATCGTGTACTCAGCCGTTGTCCTGCCGCGCCAGCTGCAGGTCGCGCTGGCGCCGCTTCTCGGCGCGGGCATTGATGTACCAGCCGATCACCGCGGCGATCGATACCGCCGACACCAGCAGCGTGGCCAGTGCATTGATCTTCGGGCTGATGCCCATGCGCACCGACGCGAACACCTTCATCGGCAGCGTGGTCGAGCCCGGCGTGGCGACGAAGCTGGCCACCACCACGTCATCCAGCGACAGGGTGAACGCCAGCAGCCAACCCGCCACCAGCGCCGGCGCGATGATCGGCAGGGTGATGCGGGTGAACACGGTCAACCGGCTGGCGCCCAGGTCCATCGCCGCTTCTTCCAGCGACAGGTCCATTTCCTGCAGGCGCGAGGACACCACCACGGTGACGAAGCAGAGGGTGAAGGTCACGTGCGCGATCCAGATGGTGGCCAGGCCACGCGCCGGGAAGCCGGGAATCGCGCCCATCGATGCCAGCAGCGCCATCAGCGAGAAGCCCAGGATCACGTCCGGCATCACCAGCGGCGCGGTGACCAGCGCCCCGAACAGTGGCTTGCCGCGGAAGCGCTTGAAACGGGTCATCACCATCGCCGCCAGCGTACCCAGCACAGTAGCGGTACACGCAGTCCAGAACGCCACCACCAGGCTGGTCCACATCGCCTCCATCAGCGCGCGGTCGGCAAACAGGTCGCTGTAGGCGCGGGTGGAGAACCCGGCCCAGACCATCGCCAGCCGCGAGCTGTTGAACGAATAGAACATCAACAGCAGAATCGGCAGGTACAGGAAGGCGAAGCCCAGCAGCAGCACGCCCAGCCCCAGGCCCTTGGCGGTACGCGGGCTCATGCCTGCTTCCCTTCCAGCAGGCGCTGCTGGGAACGGTTGAACAGCAGGATCGGCACCAGCAGCAACAGGATCATCGCCACCGCCATCGCCGACGCGCCCGGCCAGTTGCGGTTGTTGAAGAACTCGTTCCACAGCTGGCGGCCGACCATAAGCGTCTCCGAGCCCCCCAGCATTTCCGGAATCACGAATTCACCCACTGCCGGGATCATCACCAGCATGCAGCCGGCGATGATGCCGGCCTTCGACAGCGGCAGGGTGATGCGGAGGAAGGCCTGCCATGGCTTGGCACCCAGGTCGTAGGCCGCTTCCAGCAGGCGGTGGTCATGCTTGACCAGGTTGGCGTACAGCGGCAGCACCATGAACGGCAGGTAGCAGTAGACGATGCCGATGTAGGCGGCGGTCGGCGTATCGATCAACTGCAGTTTCGGCAGGCCCATCGACGTCATCAGCGCCTGCAGGCCGGTGAACTGCAGGAACTGGTCAAGCAGGCCGTTGCGGTCCAGGATCGCCTTCCACGCATACACGCGGATCAGGAACGAGGTCCACGACGGCAGCACCACCAGCATCATCGCCACGTTGCGTGCGGCCGGCGACAGGCGGGCGATGGCATAGGCCATCGGATAGCCGATCAGCAGGGTGAAGAAGGTGGAGATCGCCGCGATCCTGATCGAGCTCAGGAACGCCTGGGCATAGATCGAATCGCGGAACAGCGCCAGGTAGTTTTCCAGGTTCAGCTTCAGCGAGAAACCGCCGTCGGCGTACTGCAGCAGCCAGGTATACGGCGGCGAGCCGACCCGGCTGAGCGAGAAGCTGATCATCAGCACGATCAGGAACGGCACTGCGAAGAACAGCAGCAGCCACAGGTACGGAATGCCGATCACCGTGGCACGCAGCCCCGGCAGCCAGCGCTTCAGGCCGGCGACGCTCATGAGGTGAGCACCACGCCGTCGTTGTCGCGCCAGTGCACCCACACCTCGTCGCCCCAGGTGAAGCCATCACTGGCCCAGCGCTGCGAATTGGCGAAATTGGCCAGCACCTTGGCGCCGCTGGGCAGCCGCACGTGGTAGACCGAATGGCTGCCGAAATAGGCGATGTCCTCGATCACGCCCTGCGCCTTGTTGGTGTGCCCTTCCGGCTCGTCCTTGCCGATCATCACCTTCTCCGGGCGCAGCGCGAACGCGACCGGCTGCCCTTCATAGCAGGTGATGCCATGGGCGATGTAGATCGGTGCCGGGAACAGCGGCGAGCGCACGGTCACGTACTCGGGCAGGTCCTCGTCGATCACCCCGTCGAACAGGTTGACCGAACCGATGAACTCGGCGACGAAGCGGTTGGCCGGCTGCTCGTAGACCTCGTCCGGCTTGCCGACCTGCTGGATCCAGCCGGCATCCATCACCGCGATGCGGGTAGCCATGGTCATCGCTTCTTCCTGGTCGTGGGTGACCATCACGCAGGTCACGCCCGACGACTCGATGATGCTGACCAGTTCCAGCTGCATCTGCGAGCGCAGCTTCTTGTCCAGCGCGCCCATCGGCTCGTCCAGCAGCAGCAGCTTCGGCCCCTTGGCCAGCGACCGCGCCAGCGCCACGCGCTGCTGCTGGCCACCGGACAGCTGGTGCGGCTTGCGCTTGCCCAGGTGGCCCATCTGCACCAGGTCGAGCATCTCGCCGACGCGCTTGCTGATCGCGTCCTTGCCCAGGCCATCCTGCTTCAGGCCGAAGGCGATGTTCTGCTCGACCGTCATGTGCGGGAACAGGGCATAGGACTGGAACATCATGTTGACCGGCCGCTGGTACGGCGGCAGCGCGTCCAGGCGCTGGCCATCGACGGTGATGCTGCCCTTGGTGGGCGTCTCGAAGCCGCCCAGGCAGCGCAGCAGGGTCGATTTGCCGCTGCCGGAGCCACCCAGCAGGGCAAAGATCTCGCCCTTGCGCACGTCCAAATTGACGTCGTCGACGGCGACGAAACCGTCGAATTCCTTGCGCAGATCACGAATGGAGAGATAGCCGGGCGCACCGGTCGTGTCGACGACGGCGGCTACCGGCTGGGCTTCAACGGGCATGGGGGCTCCGGGAGCGGGCGGTGGACAGCGGCCGCCATTCTAACGGCCGGGGGCTGCAGGGGATATGACGGAGGCAGGCGGAAGCGGCCGTTGGCCGGCCTCGGGGGCTAGAGCAGTGTCGGTTTTCCCCCGCCATGGCGGCCTGTCCGCCGGAAGGCCCGGGCTCTCCTCGACGCCCGGACGGCCGTCCCGGCCAGGCACCACGGGCGGCGGCCCGATCTGCAACATTTTTCAGAGCGTGATCCATTGAAAGCCCGGGACATTCCCCGCGCAATGCCCCGGATCTAGGCCTTGCATGGACCGACCCTGTGATTTCCCCGGACAGCCCCTCCCCTTTCCCGCCCCGCCTGCCGGGCTGCCTGCCTGCACGGCTGCCGCTGGTCATCATCGGCGCCGGCCAGGCCGGGTTGTCGCTCAGCGCGCTCCTGCAGGAGGCCGGCGTCGAGCATCGCGTACTGGAGGCCGAAACCGTGGGTGCCAGCTGGCGGCGGCGCTGGGATTCGTTCCAGACCAACACCGCCAACGCGACCATGGCCCTTCATGGCCATGCCTATGCCGGGGATGACCCGGAAGGGTTCATGGGGGCCCCGGAAGTGATCCGACGGCTGCGCGACTATGCCGACGAGCGCGCATTGCCGATCAGCGAGGGGTGCGTGGTCCATCGGGTCGGGCCCGAGTCCGGTGGTTATGACATCGACAGCAGCCGGGGGCTGATCCATGCCCAGGCGGTGGTGGTCGCCACCGGTGAATACCGCCGGGCGCGGTTGCCCCGGGCCCCCTTCGCGCCCGCACCAGGCCTCACCGTGCTGCACTCCAGCGACTACCGAAGTCCCGGCCAGCTACCCGAGGGCGCGGTGCTGGTCATCGGCGGCGGTCAGTCCGGCGCGCAGATCGCCCAGGACCTGCGCGACGGTGGTCGCAGCGTGTACTGGTCACTGGCCCAGCGGCATTCGCACACCCGCCGGCTGCGCGGCAAGGACTCGATGACCTGGTGGGACATGGCCGGGCGCATCCACCAGCACGTGAGCGAATCGGCGGGAGTACTGGCGGGTGGGCCGGACGCGCTGCGCAAGGCCCGCACTGCGGAGTTCCCGCTGATATCCGGCAAGGGAAGCGCCGGCCTGGGCAGTTCGATCAGCCTGTTGGCGATGCACCGCGCAGGCATCAGGTTGCTGGGCCGGTTGCAGGAATTCAGCGGAAACACCGCCCGCTTCGCCGATGTCCGCCCGCAGCTGCATACCGCGATCGAGGCGACGCGGGCCGAATATGCCTATCTCGATTCGCTGGCCAGCGCGTACTACGCCACGCGGCCCGAGCCGCGCACTGACGATGCCCGCTACATTCCCGAAGAGGTCTACCTGCACTGGGAGCCGGAACCGTCCCCGTGCGAGCTGGATCTGCAGGATGCGGGGATCCGCTCGGTGGTGCTGGCCACCGGGTTCGTCGCCGAGTGGCCCTGGCTCGACGTGCAGGGCGTGCTGGATGCACACGGCTATCCGCTTGGCGACTTCGGTGTTTCCCCGCAGCCGGGGCTGTTCTTCATCGGCATGCACAACCTGCAGCGGATGAGTTCGTCGTTCCTGTGCAACGGCGGCCGCGACGCACGCGACCTGCTGCCGGCCATCCTGCAGCACCTTGGCCGAAGCGGAAGTACCGGCTTCGGCGCAGGTTAAGGGAGCCGCCGGGCAGGGCCCGACGGCGCCAGACCGGCTCAGCGGCCGGTCTTCACCTCGGTCCACAGCCGGGTGTAGAGCTTGTCGGTCTCCGGCGTGTTGATCGAGTAGGTGAACATCTTCTCGGCGACATCCGCCGGCGGATAGATGGTCGGGTCGGTGCGGATCGCCTCGTCCACCAGCGGCGTTGCGGTCGGGATCGGGTTGGCGTAGTGGATGAAGTTGGTGTTGGCCGCAGCGACCTTCGGTTCCAGCAGGTAGTTGATGAACCTGTAAGCCGCTTCCGGGTGCTTGGCGTCTTTCGGGATCGCCAGCATGTCGAACCACTGCGGCGCACCTTCCTTCGGGATCGAGTAGGCCACGTGCACGCCATTGCTGGCTTCCTCGGCGCGGTCGCGGGCCTGGATGATGTCACCGGACCAGCCGACCACCAGGCAGGTACCGCCGTTGGCCAGCGAACCCACGTACTGCGAGGAGTGGAAATTCTGAACGTACGGGCGGATCGACTTCAGCAGGTCGGCCGCCTTCTGCAGTTCGGCCGGGTCGCCGCTGTGCGGGTCCAGGCCCAGGTAATGCAGCGCGATCGGGATCATGTCGGCCGGCGTGTCCAGGATGGTCACGCCGCAGTCCTTCATCTTGCTGATGTTCTCCGGCTTGAACACCAGGTCCCAGCTGTTGGCGATGTCGGTGCTGCCACCGAAGCGCTGCTTCAGCATGTCCACGTTGTAGCCGATGCCGGTGGTGCCGATCATGTACGGCACGCCGTACTGGTTGCCCGGATCCTGGGTGGCGATGCGCTTCATCACCGCCGGATCGAGGTTGGCCAGGTTCGGGATCTTGCTCTTGTCCAGCGGCAGGAACACGCCGGCCTGGATCTGGCGGCCGAAGAAGTTCAGCGTCGGCACCACCACGTCGTAGCCGCTGTTGCCGGCCAGCAGCTTGGTCTCGACCATCTCATCGCTGTCGAACACATCGTAGGTCACCTTGATCCCGCTCTCCTTCTCGAAGGTCGGAATGGTGTCCTCGGCGATGTAATCGCTGTAGTTGTAGACGTTCAGGACCTGGCTGTCCTGCGCGCCGCCGTTGCCACCGCCACAGGCGGCAAGCATGGCGGAGGCCAGGCCGAGCGTGAGGATACGCAGCTTCATCGGGTGCTCCAGAATGCGGGAAGGGGGGCCGGCGGGGCCGGCGACGGGTGCCAGCCTACCCCCCGGCGGCGGATTTTTCTATTCCAGATGCTCAGACGTTCAGCAGCAGGAACTCGCGCTCCCACGAGCTGATGACGCGGAAAAAGGTCTCGTATTCCTTGCGCTTGACCGAGATGTAGGCGCGGCAGAAACGCTCGCCCAGCAGGGCCTGGAGCTCGCTGCACTGCTCCAGCCCGTCCAGCGCCTCGCCCAGCGAGCGCGGCAGGTTGTAGCCCAGTTCCTTCGCGCTGCCGGTCACCGGCGCGTCCGGCGCCAGCCGCTCGCGGATGCCGAGCAGGCCGCAGGCCAGGGTCGCCGCCATTGCCAGGTACGGGTTGGCGTCGGAGCCGGCGAAACGGCTCTCCACGCGCATGTTTTCCGGCGTATCCAGCGGCACGCGCAGCCCGCAGGTACGGTTGTCGAAGCCCCAGTGCACGTTGCTCGGCGAGACCTCGCCGAACACCAGGCGGCGGTAGGAGTTCACGTTCGGCGCGAAGAACGCCATCGCCTGCGGCGCGTACTTCTGCAGGCCACCCAGGTAATGGCCGAACACTGGGCTGAACTCGCCCTCGGCATCGGAATCACCGGCAAAAACGTTGCTGCCGTCACTCATCCGCACCAGGCTCTGGTGGATGTGCATGGCACTGCCCGGCTCGTTTTCCATCGGCTTGGCCAGGAAGGTGGCGTACACCCCGTGGCGCATCGCCGCCTCGCGCATGGTGCGCTTGAACAGGAATACCTGGTCGGCCAGGTCCATCGCATCGGCATGGGTGAAGTTGACCTCCAGCTGCGCCGCGCCCGATTCGTGGATCAGCGTGTCCACGTCCAGCTTCATCGCATCGGCGTAGTCGTACATCAGGTCGAGGATCGGGTCGAATTCGTTGACCGCGTCGATCGAGTACGACTGCCGCGCGGTCTCCGGGCGCCCGGAGCGGCCGGCCGGTGGCAGCAGCGGGAAGTCCGGGTCGGTGTTCTTCTGCACCAGGAAGAACTCAAGCTCCGGCGCCACCACCGGGCGCAGGCCCAGCTCGGCGTAGGCCGCCAGCACGCGGCGCAGTACGTTGCGTGGCGCCAGCTCGTGCGGCTCACCGCTCTTGGTGTAGCAATCGTGGATGACCTGCGCGGTGGCGTCGGCCGCCCACGGCACCATGCGCACCGTGTCCGGATCGGGGCGCAGCATCATGTCCGAGTCGGACGGCGAGGTCAGCTCGTAGTAATCGTCAGGGAACTCGCCGGTGACGGTGGTGGCGAAGATGCCCTCAGGCAGGCGCGTGCCGTAGTCGTGCGAGAACTTGTCGGCGGGAATGATCTTGCCGCGCGCGTTGCCGGTGATGTCCGGCACCAGGCATTCCACCTCGGTGATGCGCCGCTCCTTCAGCCAGCGCAGCAGCGTGCTTTCCTGCGGTGCGGGGGGCGTGGCCGTCTTGCGCGGGCGCGTTCGGGAACTCATCGGGAATCCAGTCGGTTCTGTTGGTGCTGCCGGCAAGCCTGGCCGAACGCACGGAAAATAGCGTGATAGAACGGCGCCTGCATGACACGCCACTCCGGGTGCCACTGTACGCCGAGCACGAAACGATGGTGCAGGCTGCGTGCCGCTTCGACCAGCCCATCGTCGGCCACGGCCTCGACCTGCAGGCCCTGCGCGAGGCGGGCAATGCCCTGCCCGTGCACCGAATTGACCTGCGCCCGGTCGCTGCCGTGCCACTGCGCCAGCCAGCCATCGGCAACCAGGGTAACCGCGTGGGCCGGTCCGTACTGCACCTCCACCGGCGCCTGCGGGTCTTCGCGATGGTCAGCCAGGCCAGGCACCGCGTGTACCTGCGGATGCAGGCTGCCACCCAGCGCGACGTTCAGTTCCTGGAAGCCGCGGCAGATCGCCAGTACCGGAAGATCCTGCGCCAAAGCCTCACGCAGCAACGCGAACGCATTGGCATCACGGGCCGGGTCATGCAGATTGCCCGGCCAGCTGCGACCGCCCTCGTAGTGCCGCGGTTCGATGTTGCTGACCGCGCCGGTCAACAGCAGGCCATCAAGCCCCTGCGGCCAGTCGCCAACCGGCAAAGGAGGCTGCAGGCTCGGCAGTACCACCGGGGTCACTTCGGCGGCCTCGGCCAGCGCGCGCACGTACTTCTCGCCGGCCACCGCGAAACGGTGGTGGCCGAGCACGGTGCTGTCGGTGGGCAGGCCCACCCAGGGCAGGCGGCGCATGGGGACACTCCTTGGCGTGCCGACACGTTACCCGTCGCCTGGCAACGGCGGCAAGTCGCTGCCGTCACACCGCAGCTGCCGCGCATCGGCGAAACTACCGGGGTGAACGCTGATCGACCTGCCCCGCTCCCCCCTCCCGCACTGCGCCCGCGAGGCCTGCGGTGAGCGCCGCCTTCCCGCCCAGCTGGTATGCCGCCAGCCTGCCCGAACCGCCCGCCCTGCCCTCGTTGCGGGGGGATGTGCAGGCCGATGTCGCGGTGCTGGGCGCCGGCTATACCGGCCTGACCGCAGCCCTGGAACTGGCTACGCGCGGCCAGCGCGTGGTGGTGCTGGACGCGCAGCGGATCGGCTGGGGCGCGTCCGGTCGCAACGGTGGCCAGGCGCTGGTCGGCTATGGCTGCGAGGTGGACGAACTGGAGCGTCAGCTCGGTCGTGATGATGCGCGCCACCTGTTCGACTGGTCACGCGACGCGGTGCAGGCGATGCGCGCACGCATCGATCGGCACGGCATTGACTGTCATTGGGTGGAAGGCCACGCCAGCGTCGCCATCCGCGAACGCCATGAGCGCGACCTGCAGGCCAACTGCGAGCATCTGCAACGCCACTACGACTACCCCATGCAGTGGTGGGACCGTGATGCCCTGCGCGCACAGCTGGACAGCCCACGCTACCGCGCCGCGATGTTCGATCCGCTCAGCGCGCATCTGCAGCCCCTGGCCTATGCCCGCGGACTGGCCGATGCGGCGCGTGCGGCCGGCGCGGTGATCCATGAGAACTCCGCAGTGACCCGCGTGCAGCGCGGACCGCAGCCCACCCTGCATACCGCGCAGGGAAGCGTGCGCGCTGCGCATCTGGTGGTGGCCGGCAACGCCTGGTTGCAGGGCCTGCTGCCCGAGCTGGAACGGCGGATCATGCCCGTCGGCACCTATATCGGCGCCAGCGCGCCGCTCGGTGCCGAGCGCGCCCGCGCCCTGATCGGCAACAACATGGCCGTGGCCGACACCGCGTGGGCACTGGACTATTTCCGCCTCAGCCACGATCACCGGCTGCTGTTCGGCGGTCGCGCCAGTTACTCGGCGTTGCCCCCACCCGGCCTGCACGGGGTGATGCAGCGGCGCATGCACCAGGTGTTTCCACAACTGGCCGACGTGCCGCTGGAGCAGGTCTGGGGCGGTTACGTGGACATTACCCGCAACCGCGCCCCGCATTGGGGCCGGCTGGACGGCAATCTGTACTTCGCGCAGGGGTTCTCCGGCCATGGGGTGGCCGCCGCCGGGCTGGCCGGCGAGGTGATCGCCGCCGCCATTGCAGGCCAGAGTGAGCGCCTGGACGTGTTCCAGCGCCTGCGGCATGCCCCCTTCCCTGGCGGCCGGCTGCTGCGCACGCCGCTGCTGGTGGCGGCGATGTCGTGGTACAAGCTGCGGGATGCGTTGTGGTGAAACGGTGAGCTGACACGGAGAGATTCCGAAGAACTGGCAATTCCCGGACCTCCACAGCATGTGAAGAGCACTCATCCCGAAGGGCGTGACGGAATTCTCATTTGATCGGCAGATCGCATCGGCAATTGCATTATCTATTTCATGCCGATACCGTCCCTCAGAACCGGGTCCCGCGGCGAATGGATGCTGACAGGGAACGTACTAGAGGGAGATGTGCGATTGAACTGGTGGAATGAAGGCCTGCAGTTGAAGTTGCGTATCCGCCCGGCGGGGCTGGTCCTTGCGCTGTTGTACGCCATCGCATGCTGGGCGTCTCGCCAGTTGTCGCTCGACCAGTTCTACCTGCCCGCCGGCGTCCGCGTGGCTGCGGTGCTGTTGTTCCCGCCTCGATGGTGGCCGTACCTGCTGCTGGGCGAATACGCCTACTTTGCGCAGATGCGCGTGCCAATGATCGAGAAGTATGGACTGGCCTGGATAGTGCTTGGTTCGGCACTGCTGATGCCTGCAGTGATGCTGATCGTGCATCTGCACCGGAAAATGATGGTGACCACGAAGAATGCATGGCTGATTTCAGTCGCGGCGGTTTCGGCACTGGTGGTCACGGCGCTCAATCTGATGTTGGCACATCTCCTGTGGCCGACACCACCGGAGATGCCGGTGCTTGCGAGCATCGCGCGCCTGGTCGTTGGCGACTTCATCGGCATACTGACCCTTGCACCGCTTGCGTTGCTGTGGACACGCCGGACCGGCAACGCCCGTTGGACATCAGGTTTCGCCCCGCCTGCACTCGCTGCCCTGACGCTGATGGCCATAATTGGCCTGTATGCCGCACAGCTGCCCTTGGACGAAGCCAACGCCAAGACATCGATGCAGCTGCTGATGGCGCTGCCGGTCGTCGTGCTCACCTGTCTGTATGGCTGGCGAGGTGCGGCGATCGGAGTACCGTCGCTCAACCTGATCATTGGCCTGACCACCCCAAGCCCCTACACGGGTGCGTTCGATCCAGCTGCGTTCGCGACCCAGCAGATCATGGCGGTCACCGGCGCTGCACTGCTGGTGTTAGGGTCGCGCATCACCCACTACTACCACCGTTCGCGATTGGGCGAAGTGGGTGAAAGGGATGCGCTCAAGCACGCGCGCAATTCACTGGTGGCAAGCGAGCTTGATCTCCGTGAGCGCGCGCGACACCTGAGGAAGCTGGGGGACGGCATCGACACCTCGCTCAGCGAGGTGGTGAATTGGCTCAATGCGCATGGCCATCCCACGATAGCGAACAGTCTCCTGCATATGGCTTCGGTCCATTCGCGACAGTTCCGCGAACAAACCAGCATGGTCTATCCCGCAGCACTGGAACATCTTGGGCTCTACGTCGCCCTGCAGGCCGGCGGCGTACGCGAAACCTGGGACCTGAGCCATCGCGTGATGCGCCCTCGATTGCTCGGCGATCCCTGTCAGCTCAGTGTCGGCCTGCAGCTGGCCGCCTATCGCGCCCTCACCGATGCCGTTTCGCTGTTGATCAACAGGGAATCCGGTCAGATCAGCATCCGCGTGCGTTGCGGCAGGAGAGGAGGACGCCGCGGCATCCTGATGACGGTCGCACTGCTGGATTCATACCGCAGCCTGTCACCGTCAACCGTCACCGCCACGGTCGAGCGCTTGGCTGGCCGCACGATTGCCTATGGCGGAACAGTGCAGTGCCATCGGAATCGGATACGGATGGCGATGGTGGAGACGGGTGACTCCGCCGCCATCGGCATTGCATCGTTCAGCGCTATGGATCACGTGACCACCTCCGGGCAGGGAAGCTCGCAGACCCAGATCTGATTGCCGGTGTCCGCCAGAGGGCCGGCCCTACAATAATCGCCCTCTGCCGCGTTCATCGCGGCAAGCGCAGCGGCGCAGGATATCCCGACACCGCTGCGCACTTCTACGTATTTACGGTGTTTCAACCGACCAGATGACCTCGCCGCCACTACGATAACGCACCAGCGAAAAATCGCTGCCGCTGTAGATCTGCGAGCGGCTGGCGCCTGCCGGTATCTGGATCTTCTGCTGAGGCAGCGAAACCTTGGTCGCATTGTTGCCTGCCGGCAGCACCCAGTAGGTCCCCCCTGCGTTGCCGATAATCAGCTGCACGTTTCCGAGGAGGTCGTTCACCTGCAAATAGGTAATGCCATCACGCTGGAATCCATACAGCTGCCAGCTGGGGTCCTGGCTGAGATTGACCGCAGCCGGACTGGCCTGCCCCAACCCAGCCGTAGCCAATGGCTTTCCATGAAAATCCGAGGGACCGCCCGCGATTGCCGGGGCAGCGGCAATCATCAGAAATCCAGTAGCCGCACCAAAACATGAAAATCGCACAGTGACCTCCAGGTCGAAGTTGAAATCGAGAACCTCCAGCTGATACTAACCGCTTCCCATCTGAGCAATGGGCCAAACGACGAGCACGGACGTTTTCGTCCTAAAGTTACACCCGAAACCGCCGCTATCCGTGCCGAGCCCTCCTTCGTGAGCCACCGCATCATGCCCGTCCTGCCGCAGGCCGCCCTCAATGGCGACCTGGCCGATCCCCTGCCACAGCGGATCCTGCTGGTCGAAAATTCCCGTGCGTTCACCGGCATGCTGCGCGAAGCCATCGAACAGCGCCTGGAGCTGCCGGTGGTGATCGCTTCCACCCTCGCCGAGGCCGATCGCCTGCTCAGCGAAGGTGCCGGCTGGTTCCTGGTGCTGACCGGGCTGGTGCTGGCCGACGGCGACCGTGATGCGGTGGTCGAGTTCTTCCTCAAGCGCGACCTGCCAACGGTGGTGGTCAGCGGCGTGTACGACGAGGACCTGCGCAAGCGCGTGCTGCAGCAGCAGATCATCGATTACGTGCTGAAGAACACCCCCGGCAGCATCGATTACCTGGTGTGGCTGGTGCAGCGGCTGGAACGCAACCGCCGCATCGCCGCGCTGGTGGTGGACGATTCGCCGTCTGCGCGTGGCTACGCTGCGGCCCTGCTGCGCATGTACGGCCATGAGGTGCATGAAGCCGCCGACGGCAACGAGGGCCTGGCTGCGATCGAGGCGCACCCGGCGATCCGCCTGGCGGTGGTCGACCAGGAAATGCCCGGCATGCAGGGCGTGGAGTTCACCCGCCGCCTGCGTACCCTGCGCTCGCGCGACAAGGTGGCGGTGATCGGCATCTCCGGCAATACCGATGCCTCGCTGATCCCACGCTTCCTTAAGAACGGTGCGAACGACTTCCTGCGCAAGCCGTTCTCGCGCGAGGAGTTTTTCTGCCGCGTCTCGCAGAACGTGGACCAGCTGGAGCTGATCGGCACTCTGCAGGATCTGGCCACCCGCGACTTCCTCACCGGGCTGCCCAACCGACGCTTCTTCCTGGAACAGAGCCAGCGCCAGCTGCCACAGTTGCAGCTGCATGGCCAGTGCGTGGCGGTGGCGATGATCGACATCGACCACTTCAAGCACATCAACGACACGCACGGCCACGAGGCCGGCGATGATGCGCTGCGCTCGGTGGCCGGCGCGGTGGCCGCACATGCACGCAGCCAGGACCTGATCGCACGCTTCGGTGGCGAGGAGTTCTGCCTGCTGGTGCCGGACATGGAACAGGACGAGGCGCTGCTGTACTTCGAGGAACTGCGCCAGCGCATCGCCGCGCTGGAAGTGGACATCGGCACCGCCACCCTGCGCATGACCGTGAGCATCGGCCTGTGCTGCCTGCGCCCGCAGCGTGATGCACTGCACCGGTTGATCTCCGAGGCCGACCGCCAGCTGTACCTGGCCAAGGCCGGTGGCCGCAACCGGGTCAGCTGCACCACGGTGGCCAGCCCGCTGCGCCCCCGCGAGCCGGCGCTGCCCTGACCGGCCCGCCTTGATCCAGATCAACGCCGCACCCGCGCGGCAGTTCTACAGTCGGCCCCGACATACGCATGAAGGGGAGCCGGGGGATGGCACTACTGGTCTGGCAGGACGATCTGAACATCGGCATCGATGTGATCGACCAACAACACCGCCGCATCATCGAGATGCTCAACCACCTGCACGTGGCACAGGCCAGCATGCAGCGTGCGGCGGTGGGTGAAGTGATCGACGAAGTGGTGGACTACACCATGTCGCACTTCGCGTTCGAGGAAGAGCTGATGGAAGAGGCGGGCTATCCGTTCTGTGCCGCGCACAAGCGCGTGCATGAGGTCTTCATCAAGCGGGTATCGGAATACCGCATGCGCTTCCAGGCCGGCGAGGACATCAGCGATGAACTGCGCACCATGCTCTCGCGCTGGCTGTTCAACCACATCCGCGGTGATGACCAGGCCTATGCCGAACAGGTCAAGGCGCACCTTAACCAGTTCGCCCGCGAACACCAGGGCGGCGGTTGGCTGGGGCGCACGCTCAAGCGCTTCTTTGGTTGAGCCGCAGCGCGCGCCGGTGCAGTGCCACCAGCGCGCACAGGGTCGCCACCGCGGTCAGGCACAGGTAGTAGCCCACCGCGACCAGGCCGAAGCGTTCGGCCAGCCAGGTGGCCAGGTACGGCGCCGGCGCCGCACCCAGAATGCCGGCCAGGTTGAATGACAGCGAGGCGCCGGTGTAGCGCACTTCCACCGGGTAGATTTCGGCCAGGAAGGTGCCACAGGGGCCGTAGGTCAGCCCCATCAGGAACAATCCCAGGCACAGGAACGCAGTGACCAGCCATGGGCTGTGCGGCTGGAACAGCGGTGCGAACAGCACGCCGAAGCCGACAATCAGCACGCTGGCGACGATCATGGTGCGACGCGTGCCCCAGCGGTCGCCATAGCGTGCCGACAGCGGGATGCCCAGCGCGAAGAACAGCATGCCGGCCATCTGCATCAGCAGGAACTGCTCGCGGCTGTAGCCCAGCACGGCGGTGCCATGGCCGAGGCTGAACACGGTCATCAGGTAGAACAGCACGAAGGTGGCGAACGCCCCCAGCGTGCCCAGCAGCATCGCCACCGGATGGTCACGCAGCACCGTCCACATCGGCAGCCGCACCGGTGCTTTGCGCTCCAGCGCCTGCCTGAAATCGGGGGTCTCGTGGATGTTCAGGCGCACCCACAGGCCGAGGCCGACCAGCAACGCGCTGGCCACGAACGGAATGCGCCAGCCCCACTGCAGGAAGTCGTCCTGGCTCAGGCAGCGGCCGAGCACCAGGAAAATGCCGGCCGACAGCAGGAAGCCAAGCGGCGCACCCAGCTGCGGGAACATGCCATACCAGGCGCGCTTGCCCGGCGGTGCGTTCTCAGTGGCCAGCAGCACCGCCCCGCCCCACTCGCCACCCAGCCCGAGGCCCTGGCCGAAGCGGCACAGCGCCAGCAACGCGGGGGCCCACAGGCCAATCTGTGCATGGGTGGGCAACAGGCCGATCAGCACCGTGGACATGCCCATGGTCAGCAGCGCGGCCACCAGCGTGGCCTTGCGGCCGATACGGTCACCGAAGTGGCCGAACACTGCCGAGCCCACCGGGCGCGCGATGAACGCGACCGCGAACGTTGCCAGTGACTGCAGCAGCGCCGCCTGCTCGCTGCTGTCCGGGAAGAACAGGTGCGGGAACACCAGCACGGCGGCCGTGGCGTAGATGTAGAAATCGAAGAATTCGATGGTGGTGCCGATCAGGCTGGCCAGCAGGACACGACGGGGGGAATTCACGGACGGCGCGGCAGCGGTGATCGTCGACATCGGCAACACGGGTAACGGCGGATCGCCCGATTCTGCCACGGGCCGATGGCCGCACGGGGCGATGGTTTCAGCCGACACCGATGCCAACGGAATTTTTCGGGCCACCCGCTAGGCTGCGCCACCGGTCCCTGCATGGACGCTTTGCCGATGACTGCAGTCGCGCTGTCGTGGTCCGATTCGCCGAAGCTGCCGCGGATGGCGGCGTGGCTGGTGGTACTGCTGGTGCATGGCGGGCTTGCGCTGTGGCTGCTGGACAGCGGCCGGATCGAACTGCGCAGCGACGACGGCCCACGGATCTTGCTGCGTTGGCTGCCACCGGAACTGCCGACGCCGGTAGCCAAGCAGCCCACCTTGCCCTCCGCACAGATGACGCGTCCGGCCGCATCGGTGATGCCCCGCCCTGCCCCGGTTGCGCAGGCAGACAGCGCCCAGCCTGCCGCGGAAAACGCGGCTGCGGTGGCGCCACTGATCCTGAGTCTGCCTGCGGGCAGCATCGACGGTGGTGACGGCATCAGCGCTGCGGGTGTCGCTCCGCGTCTTATTGGTCGCCGCGAGATACACCCGGCATTCGCGGCGCGCCGCAACTACTTCCCGATCCGTCGGCAGATGACCCCCGAGCAGATCGTGCATGGCGTCGCGCAACTGCTGGGTTTGTGGCCACCGGGCTACATCGTCGACCCGTGCGAGCTGGGCAAGCAGGACATGGACTATTTCCAGAACGCCGTCGAAGAAGCCGACCGCGACATGCTGCGTGCGGCGGTGCTGCAGGTGAGCGCGCGTTGCCGGTAGTCGCATTACTGTGGCGTCGAGCTTGCTCGACGGCTTTTCGCATTTTGTAGAGCCGAGCCATGCTCGGCTGCATTTCGCGAAGAGCAGTCGAGCATGGCTCGACTCTACAAAGAGCAAACAGCAGCCGAGCGTGGGCTCGGCTCTACGAAAAGCGCTCGGCGGGCGCGTCGTTACAACTGGATCCAGGTGGCCTTGATCTCGCTGTACTTGTCGAACGCATGCAGCGATTTGTCCCGGCCGTTGCCGGACTGCTTGTAGCCACCGAACGGGGCGGTCATGTCACCACCGTCCCAGCCGTTCACCCAGACGCTGCCGGCGCGCAGCTGGCGTGCGACACGATGGGCGCGGCCCAGGTCACGCGTCCACAGGCCCGCCGCCAATCCATAGCGGCTGTCATTGGCCACGCGCACCGCTTCGGCCTCGTCGTCGAAACCAAGCACGGCCAGCACTGGCCCGAACACTTCCTCGCGTGCCAACGCGTGGTCCGGACGCACCTGGTCGAACACCGTGGGCTGCACGTAGCAGCCGCCGGACTCCACCTCGGCCCGATGGCCCCCCATCAGCAGACGAGCGCCCTCGCCTTCGGCACGGGCGATATCGGCCAGCACCTTGTCCACGTGCGCGGCGTCGACCAGCGCACCCATCGGTGCATCGGCCTCCAGTGGATGGCGGGGCTGCATGTGCTGGCCATAGGCAATCACCTGGTGCACGAAGTCCTCACGGATCGAGCGCTGCACCAGCAGCCGCGAGCCAGCGGTGCAGACTTCGCCCTGGTTGAAGAAGATGCCCTGCGCCACGGCCTTGGCCGCTGCGTCCAGGTCCGGCGCGTCGGCGAACACCAGGTGGGGGCTCTTGCCACCGCATTCCAGCCAGACCCGCTTGAGGTTGGACCGTCCTGCATACTCCAGCAGCTTCGCACCGGTGGCGGTGGAACCGGTGAAGGCCAGCACGTCCACATCCATGTGCAGCGCCAAGGGCTCGCCCACGCGCGCACCATGGCCGGGCAGCACGTTCAGCACTCCGTCCGGCAGGCCCGCCTCGGCCGCCAGCGCCGCCAGCCGCAACGCCGACAGTGGCGAACGCTCGGACGGCTTGAGGACCACCGAATTGCCCATCGCCAGTGCCGGCGCGATCTTCCAGCAGGCCATCAGCAACGGGAAATTCCATGGCACGACCGCCGCCACCACGCCGGCAGGCTCGCGCGTGACCAGCCCCAGCTCGTGTGGGCCGGTCGGCGCGATTTCCCCGTACAGCTTGTCCACCGCTTCGGCGGTCCAGGCCAGGCAGCGCACCACGCCGGGCAGGTCGATACGGCGTGCGTCGCGCACCGGCTTGCCCATATCCAGGGTTTCCAGCAGCGCCAGCTCATCGGCGTGCTTCTCCACCAGCGCGGCCAGCGCCAGCAACACGCGCTTGCGATGCGCCGGGCTGGCCTGCGACCAGTGGCCCGCATCGAAGGCACGCCGCGCCGCCAGCACTGCGCGCTCCACGTCCTGTGCATCGCAGTCGGCGACCGCCGCGAGCACACGGCCATCGATGGGGCTGATGCAGTCGAAGCGGGCGCCGCTGGCGGCGTCGGTGTAGCGGCCATCGATGAAGGCCTGGCCGGGCATCGAAAGCTGCTGCGACAACGCCTGCCAGTGGCTGCGGTGGGGAAAGTCGGCCATGTCGGGCTCCACGGAACAGTTTCCCCGGTTATACCGGCGCGACCGCGACTTCACCGTGACGTGGCTGCGCTACATTTCCCTCATCGGACCCGACGGAGCTGGCATGAAGCGTCCCGGAAGCGACCTGCACGACCTTGCTACCCAGCGCCCGGAATCACTGGAGGCGTACTGGATGCCGTTCACCTCCAACCGCCAGTACAAGGCGGCGCCGCGTGTGCTGGTGCGTGCCGAGGGCATGCACTACGAGGATGTCGACGGCCGCCAGATCCTCGACGGTACCGCCGGCCTGTGGTGCTGCAACGCCGGCCACGCGCGGCCGCGCATCGTCGAGGCCATCGTCGAGCAGGCACGCACGCTGGATTACTCGCCCGCCTTCCAGATGGGCTCGCCGCCGGCATTCGCGCTGGCGCAGCGGCTGGCCGCATTGGCACCAACGCCCCTGAACCATGTGTTCTTCACAAGCTCCGGCTCGGAGGCGGTGGATACCGCGATGAAGATCGTGCTGGCCTACCACCGCCAGCGCGGCGAGGGCCAGCGCACGCGCTTCATCAGCCGCGAGAAGGCCTACCACGGCGTCGGCTTCGGCGGCATGGCACTAGGCGGCTTGCCCAACAACCGCAGGGCGTTCGGCCTGCAGCTGGGCGGCGTGGACTACCTGCGCCACACCCTGGACCTGCAGCGCAATGCATTCAGCAGGGGCCTGCCGCGCCAGGGCGCTGAACTGGCCGACGACCTGGAGCGGCTGATCGCGCTGCATGACGCCTCGACCATCGCGGCGGTCTTCGTCGAGCCCATCGCTGGGTCCGCCGGGGTCATCCTGCCGGCGCCGGGCTACCTGCAGCGCCTGCGCGAGCTGTGCGATCACCACGGCATCCTGCTGGTGTTCGATGAGGTCATCACCGGCTTCGGCAGGGTCGGCATGCCCTTCGCCGCACAGCGCTTCGGGGTCACCCCCGACCTGCTGACCTTCGCCAAGGCGGTCAGCAACGGCGCGGTGCCGCTGGGCGGCGTGCTGGCCAGCGATGCGGTGCACGCTACGCTGATGCAGGCGCCACCGCAGGCCATCGAGCTGTTCCACGGCTATACCTACTCTGGTCACCCGCTGGCCTGTGCGGCCGCGCTGGCCACTCTGGAGGTCTACGCCGAGGAGCGCCTGTTCGAGCGGGCCATCGAACTGGGCGAATACTGGCAGGAACGGCTGCATGCGCTGCAGGGCCTGCCCAACGTGATCGACATCCGCAACTTCGGGCTGGTCGGGGCGGTCGAGTTGGCGCCACGCCGGGACATGCCCGGCAGCCGCGGCTACGAGGTGTTCCGGCGCTGCTTCCACGATGGCCGGCTGCTGGTGCGCTGTACCGGTGACATCATCGCGCTGTCGCCCCCGCTGATCGTGGACAAGGCGCAGATCGACCAGATCACCGGCACGCTGGGCGAGATGATCCGGGCCACCGCCTGAGCCCTGGCCGGCGGCGGCGAGCGGGTACAATGGGCGGTTCCGCTCCTGCTCGCTGCCGTGCCCATGGATATCGTCGTCAAAGAAGAACTCAAGGCCTATATCGACCCGCTGACTGCGGACGAACATGACGCGCTGGAGCGCAGCATCCTGGCCGAGGGCTGTCGTGACGCGCTGGTCCTGTGGGGCAACGTACTGGTCGACGGCCACAACCGCTTCGGCATCTGCCAGAAGCATGGCCTGCCCTTCAACACCGTACAGAACACCCGCTTCCAGAGCATGGAAGACGTGCACCTGTGGATGATCGAGCAGCACCTGGGCCGTCGCAGCGTGTCCGACTTCCAGCGCGGCGTGCTGGCGCTGCGCAAGCGCGACATCCTGGCCGCCCGCAAGCAGGTCGAGCAGGCGCAGCTGCAGCGCGAGAGCGACGGCACCGCGGACATCACCGACGAAGGCGGCGAAGACAGCCCGCCGTGGGAGCCGGCCCCGAAGCTCAGCCGTGCTGAGCTGGCCCGCGAAGCCAAGCTGAGTACCAGCCAGGTCGGCATGATCGAGCGCATCCATGCCCAGGCTGCACCCGAAGTGGTGGAGGCGGTGAAGGCCGGCGTGATCTCGATCAGCGCCGCTGCGGCCGTGGCCGACCTGCCCGAAGAGGAGCAGCGCGCTGCCGCCGCCGGTGGCAAGGACGAGCTGAAGCAGGCCGCCAAGCGCGTGCGCGAGTCCAAGCGCAAGCCGCGCGCGCCGAAGCCGGAAGCAGCCGAGATGGATTTCGAGGAGGCAAATGAGGACGAGATCGCCAGCCGCGATGCCGAAGTGCTGTTGGCGCTGGAACAGCTGGGCGAGGATGCCCCGGCCCTGCGCCGCCGCGTGGTCGCGTTGACCCGCGAGAACGACACCCTGCGCGCGCAGCTGGCCGCGCTGCGCAAGCAGCTGGAAGCGCTTTAAAAAACGCGAACCTCTCATGTAGAGCCGAGCCCCTGCTCGGCTGCGGTTTGCCGCGCGCAAGGCAGCCGAGCATGGGCTCGGCTCTACAGGCAGGCATCACCGGGCTGCGGTTAGACTCGTGCAATGACGCCTGCCCACGATCCGCGCCGCGCCCAGCTGCGGCGCCTGAAAGCCCTCGCACTGGGCCTGCTGCTGTTGATGCTGGCCGGATTCGCGATCAGCCACTGGCAGGGCGAGCGCGGCATCTGGGCCTGGGTCTCGGCCTTCTGCGAAGCAGCGGCCGTGGGCGCGCTGGCCGACTGGTTCGCTGTGGTCGCGCTGTTCCGGCGGCCGATGGGCCTGCCGATCCCGCACACCGCGATCATCCCGCGCAGCAAGGAACGCATCGGCGACAGCCTTGCGCTGTTCGTGCGCGACCAGTTCCTGGAGCCGGGGGTGCTGCTGGCCAAGCTGCAGGTGTTCGATCCGGCCAGCCGCCTCGGCAGCTGGCTGGCCGACCCGGCACGCTCGCGCATGCTGGCCGACATGGCCCGCGGCTGGGCGCTGCAGGCACTGGATTTCTTCGACGAAACCGCCGTACGCCGCCAGCTGCACGCCTTTGTGGTGCAGCAGCTGCGGCAGTGGAATGCCGCCGCCACCGCCGGTGAGCTGCTGGCCCTGCTGACCGCCGATGGGCGCCACCAGCGCGTGCTGGACGAGGGCCTGCAGCGCCTGGGACGCTGGCTGGAGCAGCCGGAAGTGAAGGAGCGCGCCTCGCAGCTGATCGTGCGTTACATCCAGCGCGAATGGCCGACGCTGTCGAGCACGGTGAACTGGGTCAAGCCGATCGACGAGATCGGCGACAGCCTGGCCGAACGCCTGGCCCGCGCGGTGCTGGAAGAGCTGCAGCAGGTGCTGGCCGAGCCGCAGCATCCGCTGCGCCAGGACTACGAGACTTGGTTGCAGAACTACGTGCAGCGCCTGCGCGAGGATCCGGCGCTGGCCGAGCGCATCGAGCAGCTCAAGCAGGAAATGATCGACCACCCGGCCCTGCAGGAGTACGTGCAGGGGCTGTGGGCGCGCATCCACGCCAGCCTGCGGGCGGACCTGCAGCGCGAGGATTCGGCGCTGGTCGGCCACCTGCAGCGCAGCCTGGGTTCGCTCGGTGCCAGCCTGCAGGCCGACCCGGCGCTGCGCGAGGCACTGAACCAGCATCTGATGGAAGGTGCGCAGCGCCTGACCGGGCGCCTGCGCGAGGGCGTCACCACGCATATCGCGCAGACCGTGAAGGGCTGGGACGAGCGGCACCTGGTCGAACAGCTGGAACTGAGCGTGGGCCGTGACCTGCAGTTCATCCGCTTCAACGGCACCCTGGTCGGCGGGCTGATCGGCCTGCTGCTGCACGCTGCGACGGTCCTTTTCCACTTCTGAAGCCTCCCTGCACGGGAGCGGGTGCCGTCACGCTTGATTAACGAAATGAGAATGCCTATCATTTGCTAATCGGTTGTACGCTTAGCCAAGCGGGGCACGGAAGCACGCACCCACCCGCCCCTTCGCCCGTGTACATCCCCCGACTACCGGGTCGCCCGCACTGCGCGGGTGGCGCACCGTCGATGGGACTCGCTGGGCGACGTGCGCGGAGCGCGCGGTTGCTGCGTCTGCGCATTCCATCGCCTGTTTCGTCCTGCATGGAATCGCACCGATGGCAATGCCGCTCAACCTCCCTCGTCCCTCTCTGCTGGCCCTGGCCGTGACCGCACTGATGATCGCTCCGCTGGCACACGCCGACGGCACCGCTGAATCTTCCGCGCGCACGCTGGACACCGTGAAGGTGACCGCCGATGGCGAGATTCCGAACAGCTACACGGTGAAGAACGCGCGCAGCGCGACCAGGCTGGACCTGTCGTTGCGCGAGACGCCACAGTCGGTGACCGTGATCACCCGCCAGCGCCTGGACGACATGGGCCTGTTCTCGCTGTCGGACGTGATGGGCCAGGTGACCGGCGTCAGCGTGTCGGTCACCGACAGCGAGCGCATCAACTATGTTTCGCGCGGCTACACCATCGACAATTTCCAGATCGACGGCATGCTCAACACGTTCGGTGGCTCGGTCAAGACCAACACCGACAGCGTGATCTACGAGCGTATCGAGGTGATCCGTGGCGCCACCGGCCTGACCACCGGCGCCGGCGATCCCTCCGGCACCATCAGCATGATCCGCAAGCGCCCCACCGACACCTTCCAGATGGGCGCCAACCTCACCGTGGGACGCTGGGGCAACCGCCGCCTGGAAGCCGATCTCGGTGGTCCGGTTGCCTGGGACGGCCGCATCCGTGCGCGCGTGGTCGCGGCCAAGCAGCAGAGCGATTCATTCCGTGATGTCTATTCGCTCGACAAGGATGTGTTCTACGGCATCGTGCAGGCCGACCTGAGCGACAGCACGCTGTTCGAAGTGGGCTACGAATACCAGTCGCCGCGTACCACCGGCGTGACCTGGGGCGTGGTGCCGTACTGGGGCGCCGATGGCACGCCAGCCAACCTGCCTCGCTCGACCAACCTGTCGGCCTCGTGGAGCGCCTGGCCGATCGTGGAGAAGACCAGCTTCGCGCGGCTGGAGCAGCAGCTCGGCAACGGCTGGTCGGTGAAGGGCAATATCAGCCACGCCGTGCGTGATACCGACGGCAGCGTCTGGTACGGCGCCGCCGGCAATCCGCGTGCCGATGGAACCGGCGTCACCGCCTACATCTCTCACTTCAACGAGCACAGCACGATGGACGTGTTCGACGTCAACGTCGGCGGCCCGTTCCAGCTGTTCGGTCGCGAGCACGAACTGGTGTTCGGCCTGGGCCAGTCGGTGCGCAAGGGCGAGTCGGAAGGCATGGACTTCGACTACGACGATGCCTATGCCGTGGTGCCGGACTGGCGCCACTGGACCGGCAATGTGCCGGTGCTGCCGGTGACCCGCCTGGGCAGGCTGTCTTCGCAGAATGAACTGCGCCAGCGCGCAGCCTACGTTGCCGCGCGGCTGCGCCTGGCCGACCCGCTGCTGGCGGTGGCAGGCGCGCGCTACGGCAGCTGGGAAACCCGCAGCTGGGCCTATGGCTACGATGCCAATGGCAACCGCAATCGCACCACCCGCACCGGCTACAGGCCGGACGACATGCTCACCCCGTATGCCGGCCTGGTCTTCGACTTCAATTCGATCTTCAGCGGCTATGTCAGCTACACCGACATCTTCAAGCCGCAGAACTACCGCGACCGCAATGGCAACTACCTGGAGCCGGTGGTCGGCAACATGTACGAAGCAGGCGTCAAGGCCGAGTTCTTCGGCGGCCTGCTCAATGCCTCGGCCGCCGTGTTCGAGGGCAAGCAGGACAACGTCGCCGAGATCGATGATTCGGTGCCGGTGAACTCGCTGCCCGACGGCAGCCAGGCCTACCGCTCCACCGGCAAGGGCAACAAGGTCAAGGGCTGGGAGATCGAAACCCAGGGCAGCATCGGCGAGCAGTGGAACGTCTCGGCCGGTTTCGCCACACCGTCATCCGCAACAAGGACGGCGTGCTGCAGCGGACCACCGCCCCGCAGGATACCTTCCGGCTCAACACCAGCTGGCGCCCTGGCGGTATCGACGGCCGCTTCTGGCTGGGTGGTGGCGTGACCTGGCAGAGCAGCATCTGGAATACCAGCACCAAACCCGACCGCAGCAAGGCCAGGATCACCCAGGACGCGTTCTACCTGGTCAACCTCGCCGGCGGCTACCGCTTCAACGAGAACTTCAGCGCCCAGCTGAACATCAACAACCTGCTGGACAAGAAGTATTTCAACAACGTCGGTTTCTACAACGGCGTGTACTGGGGCGAACCACGCAATGTCACCGTGACGCTGCGCTGGAAGCTCTGACCCTGATGGATGGCACCGGTTCTGCGACCGGTGCCAGGCCAGGGATGGCCTCCTCCGGCGCACTGCGGTGCGCCGGCCCTCTTCCACTGAAACCTGCAGGAACGCCGTGGACCGCTCGCCCGCAACCGCCAGCCCCCGCACCTTCTTCTCCAACCCGCGCTGGGGCGTGCTGTCACGTTCGTTGGCCGCGATCTTCGGCGGCTATGCGCTGGCCTCGGTGACCAGCGTGTTCTGCGCGGTGGCGCTGCCCGGCGCGCGCGGCCAGACCGTGCTGACCGGCATGCTGCTGGCGATCCTGGTCGCCGCCTGCGCGGCGTTGTGGGCGTTCGCCACCCGCAGCGCGCTGCGTGCGTGGGTCGGCATCCTCGCCCCCGCCCTGCTGATGGCTGCCATCGCGCGCATGCTGGGGGCCTGGGCATGAAGAACGGATTCCGCCAGTCGATGGCCTGGCTGCACACCTGGACCGGCCTGCTGGTCGGCTGGTTGCTGCTGCTGATCTTCATGGCCGGCACCGCCAGCTATTACCGCGAGGAAATCAGCCGCTGGATGCGCCCGGAGCTGCCGTCCAGCAACGTCAGCATCGACGTGGCCGCGCAGCGCGCGGTGGCCTACCTGCAGGCCAATGCGAGCCACGCCGAGAACTGGTTCGTCACCCTGCCGCAGCCGCGCAACCCGGCCATGCAGATGTTCTGGCGGCAGCCACCGGAACTGGCCGACCCCAGCCGTGGCCGCCGCGGTGGCTTCGGCGACGCCACGCTGGACCCGAACAGCGGCCAGGCACTGAAGGCGCGCGAGACGCGTGGAGGCGACTTCTTCTACCGCCTGCACTTCGACCTGCACTACATCCCGGTGTACTGGGCGCGCTACCTGGTCGGGTTCTGCGCGATGTTCATGCTGGTGGCGATCATCACCGGCGTGATCACCCACAAGAAGATCTTCAAGGACTTCTTCACCTTCCGCAAGGACAAGGGCCTGCGCTCCTGGCTCGACTTCCACAACGTCAGCGCGGTGATGGCGCTGCCGTACCACGCGATGATCACCTACACCGGCATCGTCACCCTGATGATCATGTACCTGCCGTGGGGAGTGAAGGTCGCCTACCCCCAGGACGAGGACAAATTCATCAGCGAGGCTTTCGGCGGCCTTCCGGAAGTGACCTCGCCCGCCGAGGGCCGCGCCACGCCGCTGCCGATCGCACAGTTGCTGGACAGCGCACGCGCGCATTGGCACGGCGTGGAGGTGGCCGGTTTCACCGTGTCCAATCCGGGGGCGGCCAATGCGGTGATCGACATCCGCCAGCGCGATGGCAAGCGCCTGTCCATCGACACCCCGGCCGTGCGTTACGACATGGTCAGCGGTGCTCTGCTTGAGGAAACGCCGCCATCGGGCGGTGCCACCGCCACCCGTGGTGTGCTGTACGGCCTGCACCTGGCGCGTTTTGCGGACTGGGGCCTGCGTGCACTGTTCTTCCTGTCCGGTCTGGTGGGCTGCCTGATGGTCGCCAGCGGCGTGGTGCTGTGGGCGGTGAAGGAACGACCGAAGCATGCCAAGAGTGGACGCACCGGCTTCGGCCTTCGCCTGGTCGATGCGCTCAACATCGGCACCGTGGCTGGCCTGCCGATCGCCTTCGCGGCGTACTTCTGGGGCAACCGCCTGCTGCCGCTGGACATCGCCGAGCGCGCGAGTGCGGAGGCCAACGTATTCTTCTACGCTTGGGCCGGCGCGCTGCTGGCCGCCTTCATCTGGCCGAAGCGAATGATGTGGGCGTGGCAGCTCTACCTGGGCGCGGCCGCGTTCGCACTGGTGCCGGTGGTCAATGCGTTGACCACGCATGCGCACCTGGGCAACACCCTGCGCAACGGCGACTGGGTACTGGCCGGCGTCGATCTTTCGATGATCGTCTTCGGCGCAATGCTGGCGATGTGCGGCTGGCGCATGCAGCGCTGGACGCCACCGCTGAGCGCGGCCGAGAAGAAGAAGCGTGCGGCGGCGGCGCCAGTGGCTGTGGTCGAAACCGCCGAAGCGGAGGCCAGTGCATGATGCTGCTGGCGTTGACCCTGTCGTTTTCCGCGTTCACCGCGCTGTCGCTGGCGATGGAAAGACACCAGTACGACCTGCACGGCAAGGCTGCGGCCAGCCCGGCACGGCGCACGCAGTGGCGGGTGCTGGGCTGGGCCCTGCTGACGGTGGCGTTCGCGTTGTGCGTGGCCGATCACGGCTGGGCGATGGGCCCGGTGCTGTGGCTGGGCGCAATGACCATGTGCGGCGTGGCACTCTCGTTCGGGCTGTATCCGTACCGGCCGAAGTGGATCGCACCGCTGGCGATCACGCTGCCGGCGCTGGGGCTGGTGGTGGCGTTGCTGTAACCGCCATCCACGCATGGCGTGGATCTACTGAACAACCATCCAGGCATGGCGTGGATCCACCGGCCAGACAGGGGTAGTGCCTGCCGCTGGCCGGCACCTCATGAACCCTTTGCGGATCTGACACCGTTGCCGGCCAGCGGCCGGCACTACCGGGCTTACCCCAGCCGCTTCAGTTCCCATGCGCGGTGGATGCGCGCGTTGCGCTCGAAATCCGGACCGATGGTGCGTGCGGTGATCTCGCGGCACTGGGCGAATTCGGCGATGGCGTTCTCTTCCAGCTTGAAGCGGCGGAAGTTGTTGGAGAAGTACAGCACGCCACCCGGTGCCAGCCGGGCCACCGCCGCCCGCAGCAGCTTCACCTGTTCGCGCTGCACGTCGAAATCATCGGCGCGGGCGGAGTTGGAGAAAGTCGGTGGATCACAGAAGATCACGTCGTACTGGCCGCGGTCGCCTTCCAGCCAGGCCATCGCGTCGGCCTGGACCAGCAGGTGCTGGTTGCCCCCCTGCCCGTTCAGCGCAAGGTTGTCGTAGCACCACTGCAGGTAGGTGGCCGACAGGTCGACGCTGGTGGTGCTGGCGGCACCGGCCACGGCGGCCTGCACGCTGGCCACGCCGGTGTAGCAGAACAGGTTCAGGAAACGCTTGCCACGCACCTGCTCGGCCATCATCCGGCGCAGCGGGCGATGGTCAAGGAACAGGCCGGTGTCCAGGTAGTCGAACAGGTTCACCTGCAGCAGTGCATGGTTCTCGCGCACCACGATGAACTCGTCGCGCTGCTCGAAGCGGCCGTACTTGCTGCCGCCCTTGCCGCGCTCGCGCGACTTCATCGACACCTGCTCCGGCGGCACGCCGAATACTTCGCGCGCGGCGGCCAGCAGCTCGTTGCGGCGGCGGCGCACGTCGTTCTCGGGAATCGCCGCCGGTGCCGCGTACTCCTGCACATGCAGGAAGGTGCGGCGCCTGCCCCCCTCTTCCTCGTAGACGTCGA
The DNA here is from genome assembly GCF_036624925.1 of Stenotrophomonas sp. A3_2. Lineage (NCBI taxonomy): Bacteria > Pseudomonadati > Pseudomonadota > Gammaproteobacteria > Lysobacterales > Lysobacteraceae > Stenotrophomonas > Stenotrophomonas sp. A3_2. Next base: position 91,018 of record NZ_JAZKVY010000339.1, on the reverse strand, counting down.
TGGCCGCCGCGTACTCCGGCAGGTCGGCGTCGTAGGCGCGGAAGCAGGTGATGTCCTCGCGGGCACGCCAGCTCTTGAACTTCTTCAGGTTCTTGCGCAGCCGGTTGGCCACCATCTGCGCGCCTTCGCTCAGCTCGCGCGGCTGTGCCGGATCACGACCCGGCACGGCAATCGGATCGCAGACGATCAGCGCGCATTCCAGCGCACCGTTGAACATCTGGTACTTCTTGCTGGCGCGCAGGCCAGTGGCGAAGGCCAGCTCGTCATTGCCGCACAGCAGGCTGGCACGCCACTGCGGCACGGCCTTCTGCAGGGCATTGCCCAGTGCACGGTACAACGCCGGATCGGCAGCCAGGCGTTCGTCGTACGGCGGGTTACAGACCACCGCTCCGATCTCCTGTTCGGGCGCGGCCAGGTCGGCGACATCGGCGCGGGTGAAGCGGATCGCGTGGGCGACGCCGGCAACCTCTGCATTCTCGCGGGCGGCCTGGATCGCGGCCGGGTCGATATCGCTGCCATGGATGACCGGCTTCAGCGCGGCCAGGCCGGCCGCTTCGCGCTCGCGTGCTTCGCTCTGGATGGACTTCCAGGCCGCCTTGTCGAAGCCCAGCCAACGGCTCGGCGGCAGGCTGCCATGCCGCATCAGGCCAGGGGCGACGTCGGCGGCCATCAGTGCACCTTCGATCAGCAGCGTGCCGCTGCCACACATCGGGTCCAGCAGGCCGCCTCCGGCGGTGTGCAGGCGCGGCCACTGCGCGCGCAGCAGCAGCGCGGCGGCCAGGTTTTCCTTCAGCGGCGCCTCGTGGGCGGCACCGCGCCAGCCACGGCGATGCAGCGGGCCACCGCCGAGGTCGATCGACAGCGAAGCACGGCCCTTGCGCAGCGACAGGTTGACGCGCACATCGGGCAGGTCGGTGTTGACCGAGGGGCGCTCCAGGCCTTCATCACGCATCCGGTCGACGATGGCGTCCTTGATCCGCTGCGCGGCAAAGCGCGCATGGGTGATCTTGTCACCGGACACGTGTGCGTCCACCGCCAGGGTCATCTCCGGCGTGATGTGCTCGTGCCACGGCAGCGCACGCACGCCGTCATACAGGGCCTGCTCGTCCGGGCAGTCGAATTCGTCGATCGGCCACAGCACGCGGCTGGCCAGGCGCGACCACATCACGATCCGCAGCGCCTGCGCCAGTTCGCCCTCGGCGTTGACGCCGGCAATGGTGGCGGTGGCCTTGGCAAGGCCCAGGGCCGACAGTTCATCGGCAAGCAGGTATTCCAGGCCCTTGGCGCAGGAGACGAAGAATTTCACGGGGTCGGTTCGCAGGTGGTCGGGCGCGGCACAGGGGCCGGGCCGGTCGGAAAGGAGGGCCGTAGGCACGGCCGGCAGGCCCGCGCCGGGGGCGGCGGGGCTGCCATTGTAGTCAATGCGGGCGGGCGCGCCGTGCGCCCCGGCTTCACAGTTGCCGCAGCAGGCGCTCGAAGGCCTGCGCAGAGGCCTCCACGTGGCGCTCCAGGCGGTGGCCATCGTCAACCAGCAGCAACTGCGCCGAACGCGCCTGCGCCCAGGCAATCACGCCGGCAGCCGGTACCACGTCGTCATGCCAGGCCTGCACCACCGTGGTCGGCACCGCAGCGGCGTCCAGCGCCGGCATCGGGCCCATGGTGGTCGGCGGCACCATCAGGAACAGGCCGGCTACCGGCACCTGCAGCGAGGCGATGGCGGAAATGTAGGCGCCCAGGCTGGAGCCGGCCAGTACCACCGGCCCCTGACGGGCAGCGATGGCGGCGCGTTCAACCAGACGGCGCAGGCGGGTCGGCACGTCGCCCACCCGGCTGACCTCGCTCATCGCGTCCAGATCGGTGTAGTCGGGGCGCTCGTGGGTCCAGCCCAGGCGTTGGGCCACCTCGGCCAGCGCGGTGACCTTGGTCGCCTCCGGGCCGCTTTCGAAGCCATGGGAGAGGATGCAGTGGCCGCGACTCATGCGCGTGCTCCGTGGGCGCGGGCCAACCAGGAAAGAGAAGGCAGGTTCATGCCGCAATGCTAGCATCGCCGGATGCCCAACCCGCTCCTGCCCGGCCTGCAGCTGCAGCCCCTGCCCTACCACGACCGACTGCCGCTGCGCGATCCGGCCACGCTGGAGATGGTGGTGATCCACTGCACCGAGCTGCCCGATCTGGCGACGGCCCGCGAGTACGGCGAGCGCGTGCTGTATGACAGCGGTGCCGGCAACAGCGGGCACTTCTACATCGACCGCGATGGCAGCGTGGTGCAGTACGTTGCGCCCGAACGCGTGGCCCACCACGTGCGCGGCATGAACGCGCATACGCTGGGCATCGAGCTGGTCAATACCGGGCGCTACCCGCACTGGTTCGACAGCCGTCACCAGGCGATGGACGAGGCCTACACCGAGGCGCAACTGAAAGCGCTGGAGCGGCTGCTGCAGGTGCTGGTGGTGCGCTATCCGTCGCTGCAGCGGATTGCCGGGCATGACCAGCTGGACCTGGAGCAGGTGCCGGCCAGCGATGATCCGACGCTGAGGGTGGCACGCAAACGCGACCCGGGCCCATTGTTCCCTTGGGCGCGGGTGCTGGCGAAGGTGCCGCTGCAGCCGGTTGGGTAAGCGGCAGGGCTGCGCCCTGCACCTGCGGTAGTGCCGGCCGCTGGCCGGCAACAGCAGGCTATCCGTGGGATGGCAGGGTGGGCCCGGTTGCGGGGGACGCCGTAAATCCCCAGGCCGGCCCAGCCGCTGGCGGCTGTGCGTTCGGGCGCTCGCGAAGCAGTACTTCGCAAGCAAAGCGCCCTCACCCCTGGGGGCTTGGCCGCGGCATCCATGCCGCGGACACCCGCAACCGGACCCACCCCGCCTTCGACAGATTTCTGCCGCTGTTGGTGGGTGCCGACCGTTGGTCGGCACGGAGTCGAATCGATCGGAGGGTGCCTTTGTAGAGTCGAGCCGCGCTCCATGACCTGCGGGCGCCGATGATTTGAAGGCATCGCCATGCGCGTGGAGCCGGCCGCTCGGCTCTGGAGAGGCTCCGCGCTCGACTGCTTTCTGCTCGGATCGCTCAGGCGCCGGTCGCCACCGGGCGGCTGCTGTCGCTCACCCAGCCGCTCCAGGAGTCGGCATAGATGCGCGCGCCGCTCAGTCCTGCGCTTTCCATCGCCAGCAGCAGGTGGCAGGCGGTCACGCCGGAGCCGCACATCAGCACCACCTGCTGCGGATCGCGGTTGCCGATCACGCCCTGCAATTCGGCGCGCAGTTCCTGTGCATCGCGCAGGCGGCCGTCGGCGACGTTCAACGCAAACGGGCGGTTGACCGCGCCGGGTACGTGGCCAGCGACCGGGTCCAGCGGCTCCACTTCGCCGCGGAAGCGTTCACCTGCGCGTGCGTCGACCAACCAGCCCGGTGCATGTTTCAGGCGCGCGGTGATTTCATCGGCGCTGGCGACCTGGGTGGTGTCGAAGCGGCCCGGGTAGGCAGGCAGCGCTGTCACTTCACCCTGCCCCGTCGCCAAAGGATGCCCTGCGGCCTGCCACGCGGCGATACCACCATCGAGCACAGCCACCTTGGTGTGCCCGATCAGGCGCAGCAGCCACCACAGGCGCGAGGCGGCCATGCTGCCGTCGCTGCCATCGTAGACCACCACCTGGGTGTCGAGGCCGATGCCCCACTGCCCCAGTTTCGCGGCAAAGGCATCGCTGTCGGGCAATGGATGGCGACCATGGCCGACGCGGCTGAGATCGGACAGATCACGGTTGAGATCGGCATGCACCGCAGTCGGTATGTGTCCTGCCAGGTACTGGCCGCCCGCAGCCTGCGGGTCGGCCAGCGAAGCACGCGCATCGACCACGCGCACGGCGGTACTGGCGGTGGCACGCGCGTCGACCACGCGTACGCCTTCGCCCAGTGCAGCGGCCAGGGTGTCGACATCGACCAGGGTGGTCCACGGCTGCTTGATCGGGTTCATTGCACTTGCTCCAGGCGGCGACGCAGGTTGTAGAGGATGGCCGCGGTCGCCCCCCAGATGCGCTGGCCGGGCCAGCCGTACTCAAGAACGTGGCGGATGCGGCCGCGATGATTGATTTCGACCTGGCGCAGGCTGTCAGGGGCCATCAGGTAGTCCAGCGGCACCTCGAACACTTCGGCCACTTCGCTGGGCTGCGGCACCGGCACGAACTCCGGATCGACCACCGCCACCACCGGCGTGACCCGGTAGCCGGTGATGGTGACGAAGGGATCGAGATACCCCAGCGCCTGCACCTGGCCGGGCGCCAATGCGATTTCTTCCTGGCTCTCGCGCAGCGCGGCCGCCAGCGCGTCGCGGTCATCGGGTTCGGTGCGGCCACCGGGGAATCCGACCTGGCCGCCATGTGTACGCAGGGTTTCGGTGCGACGGGTGAGGATCACCTGTGCGCCATTGGCGCGCGGCACGATGCCGGCCAGCACCGCCGCCTCCACAGGCGGCCCCGGTGGCAGCAGGTCGATCAGCTCGCTGCGGTTCCAGCCGTCGCCGGCCGGCGGTTCGGCCAAAGGATGCAACGCGCGCACCAAGCGCTCGTGGTCGGCCAGCGATCCGCGCAGGGACTGCTGCAGTTGTTGCCGCAGGGGCTGCACGCGATGCAGGATGCGGCTGCGTTCCTCGTTGCTCATCGACGACCACTGCGCGATCTCATCGATATGCCGCCCGCAGCCGGCGCATTGCCGGTGCGGATCCAGCGTGCACACTCCGATGCAGGGACTTGCGACAACACGCGCCGTTTCTTCCATTGTTTGCACCCGCCAACAGTAGCGCGATCGGGCTGAATTTGCGCGGGTGGCCCGGCCCAACGGAAGAGTCGACTGTCAGTCGACGCTCGCGCGCAGCGCAGGCGTTTCACCGCCAGGGGCTGCACAAACAGAAACGCGCCGGTGGGATCACCGGCGCGTTTCGTTTGCTGTTTCGATTTACTTGACGCTGACCAGCTTGATCTCGAACTGCACAGCCACGTTCGGCGGGAACGGGGTGCGCGGATCGGCACCGTAGGCCTGGTCCGGCGGCAGGGTGACTTCCCACTTCGAGCCTGCCGGCATCTGCAGCAGGGTCTCGCGCATGGCCTTCATTTCGACTTCGCTGACCTTGATCGACGGGATCTGCTGGGCCGGGCGGGCTTCGGTCGGGCGCTGGCCGTACGGGAACGGACCGGCCACTTCCAGCTGCACGGTGCTGGCCTGGGTCGGCTTGGCACCCTTGCCAGCTTCGATCACGCGGTACTGGACGCCGCTCGGCAGCGACTGCACGCCGGCCTTGGCCTTGTTCGCCGCGATGAACTGATCGCTCTTGGTCTTGTTTTCGGCAGCAGCCTTCTCGTACTCGGCCTTGGCAGCCTGGGCACGGCCCTGCTCGCGCTTCTGGAACGCTTCAACGGCCGGCTTCAGCTGCTCGGCGGTGATCGCCGGCTGCTTCTTGGCGTAGGCATCCTGCAGGCCCTTCACCACCGAGTTGATGTCCAGCTGCTCACCACGACCGGTCAGCTCCGCCAGGTTGTTGCCGTAGTCGTAACCGAAGTAGTAGCTCAGCTTGCCCTTTTCGGACGAGACGTCCTGGGCGAAGGCATTGCCCGTCAGGGCCAGGGCCGCGACGGCGACCGCGATAGAACGCAACTTCATCAAACAGTTCTCCAGGGGTGGTAACTCAGGGACGTTCTGCGCCGCCCTGAGGCGACGGGTTAGGATAACGGGCGTAACGTGTAACCGCTACTCACGATGCAGGCTATGACCCGCCTGCGTTTGCAGAGTTCAATATCACTTTTTTTTAACGTTTCAGGAGTTTTCCCCGTGGCCGATGCTCTGATGGCTGTCTCCGACGACGGCGCCATCCGCACCGTGACCGTCCAGCGCCCGGACAAGCTCAATGCCCTTAACGCCGCGACCCTGCAGGCCCTGGCCGATGCCTTCAGGGACGCCGCCGCCGATCCGGAGGTGCGCGTCGTGGTATTGACCGGGGCGGGCCCCAAGGCGTTCGTGGCTGGCGCCGACATCGCCGAGATGAACACACTCAGCGCGGTTCAGGGACGTGATTTCTCGCTGCTGGGCCAGGCCCTGATGCGCCAGATTGAACGGATGCCGAAGCCGGTCATCGCACGCGTGAATGGTTTCGCACTGGGCGGTGGACTGGAACTGGCGATGGCCTGCCATCTGCGCATCGCCGCAGATACCGCCAAGGTCGGCCAACCGGAAGTCAACCTCGGCCTGATCCCCGGCTTCGGCGGCAGCCAGCGCCTGCTGCGCCTGTGCGGCCGCGCCACCACCCTGGAGCTGTGCCTGCTGGGGGCGCCGATCACCGCCGCGCGTGCGCTGGAACTGGGCATCGTCAACGAAGTGGTGCCCGCCGACGCGCTGGACAATCGCGTGCAGGACATTGCCCGCCAGCTGGCACGCTCGGCCCCGCTGGCCCTGCGTGGCCTGCTCGATGCGGTGCACGTGGGCGGCGAATGCAGCCTGGACGCGGGCCTGGAGTACGAAAGCGCGCAGTTCGGGCTGCTGTTCGCCACCGAAGACATGCGCGAAGGCACCAGCGCCTTCCTGCAGCGTCGCCCACCCGCTTTCCAGAACCGCTGACGGCATGACTTCCCGACCCGATCCCGCCCAGTTGTTTGCCCAGGTCCAGGCGGACGATATCGATGGCGCGCTGCAGGCCGGGCTGATGGACTACGTCGCCCAGCCTGGTGATGACCGGCTGCTGCCCGGGCACCCGGATCTTCCGCATCGCCTCGGCCAGGCCCAGCAACAGCTGCGTCGTGCCTGGGCCGCGCGCGAACGCTACCGCGCCCGTGCGGTACGCCTGGCGCGCCGGGAGGCGGAGCGCGATGCGCGCCGCACGCCGCGCCCGGCGCCGGACGTGAAGCCCGCCCTGCCCGCCGCAGCAGCAGCCATCCTCGCCCGGGCCAAGGCCCGCGCCAGCGGCAAGGAGCAGTAATGGCGACCACGAAGAAAACCGCACGCGCCCCGGCGCGGCGTGGCGGCACGATGCCGCGCGCCGACGTGGTGGAGATGTTCACCCGCCTGCGCGAACTCAACCCGCACCCGAAGACCGAACTGGAGTACAGCTCGCCGTTCGAGCTGCTGGTGGCGGTGGCGCTGTCGGCGCAGGCCACCGACGTCGGCGTCAACAAGGCCACGCGCCGATTGTTCCCGGTCGCCAACACCCCGGCAAAGATCCTTGCGCTCGGTGAGGACGGGCTGAAGCAGTACATCTCCACCATCGGGCTGTTCAATGCCAAGGCGAAGAACGTGATTGCGACCTGCGCGATCCTGCTGGAAAAGCATGGCGGTGAAGTGCCGCGCGATCGCGATGCGCTGGAAGCACTGCCGGGCGTGGGCCGCAAGACCGCAAACGTGGTGCTCAACACCGCCTTCGGCGAGCCGGTAATGGCGGTGGACACGCACATCTTCCGCGTCGCCAACCGTACCGGCTTGGCCCCGGGAAAGAATGTGCGCGAAGTGGAAGACAAGCTGGTGAAGGTGATCCCCGCCGAGTTCCTGCTCGACGCGCATCACTGGCTGATCCTGCACGGACGTTACGTGTGCAAGGCGCGCAAGCCGGACTGCCCGGGCTGCGTGATCGCCGACCTGTGCCGGTTCAAGGACAAGACCGCGGCCGAGTGACGGCCGCATCCATGCAGGGCGTGGATCGACTGCAACCAAGGCGCAATCCGGGCGTCATACGCAAGCGGTTTCAATGGCAGGCCCGGCCGTGACGGGGCCTGCGGTGGATGTCTGCCGCGCGTGAACTGTCACATTTACGCAATCTTTACCTTCTAGCCTGCGCGCATCTTCCCACCTGCCTGCAAGGCTCCTCTCCATGAAACTGCATCACCAACTCCTGACGGTGGCCGTGGCTGCTGCGCTGTATGTGCCGGCTGCACACGCCGAAGTCGCCATCGACGTGATCGGCGGTTCGGAAATCACCTTCGAAGGCCTGGTCCAGGCCGACGGCAACTGGTTCCACAACGATGTGGTGGACCTCAACGGTGGCGACGCCGGCAACGGCAAGAACAGCGAATTCGAACTGCGTCGCGCCGAGCTGGTGCTCAAGGGCAAGGGCCCGGGCAATGTGGAGTGGGTGGTCGGCTATGACGCCAAGGCCGACAAGTTCCTCGACACCAACGTGAAGTACAAGCTGCTGGGCAACGCCAACCACTTCCTGCAGCTGGGCCAGTTCAAGCAGCCCAACAGCCTGGAAGAACTGTCCAGCACCAAGAACAACGATTTCATTTCCAAGGCAGCGGTCACCAATACCTATGCCATCGCCCGCCGCCTGGGCGGCGCGTACAGCTACGGCCAGGACAACTGGTCGGTGACCGCCAGCGCATTCGGCCGCGAGCTGACCCGCAACCTGGCCCACGGCAGCGGCTACGGCGCGCGTGGCACCTGGGCCCCGATCAATGAAAAGGGCCAGGTCCTGCACTTCGGCCTGAGCTACGTCAACTACGACGCCGACGCCGACACCCTGCGCGTGCGTGCGCGTCCGAATGCCGACCTCGCCACTGCCCGCCTGGTCGACAGCGGCAACCTGACCGACACCGACCGCGTCAGCACCATCGGTGCCGAAGCCATGTACTTCCAGGGCCCGTTCAAGGCCCAGGCCGAGTACTACACCAGCAAGGCCAAGCGCTACGACCACGACAACTACACCAGCGACGGCTACTACATCAGCGGCGTGTGGAACGTGACCGGCGAGACCTGGAGCTACAAGGGCGGCACCCCGGGCACCGGCCTGCCGAACAACCCGGCCGGCGGCCAGTGGCAGCTGGGCGTGCGCTACGACCACATGGACCTCAATGACGGCAACCTCGCCGCCAATCCGGTCGCCGGTCGCCCGCCGATCGTCGATGGCGTGCTGGGTGGCAAGATGGACATCTGGACCGTGGGCGCGAACTGGTACCTGCGTTCCAACTTCAAGCTGATGCTCAACTACGTGATGGTCGACAGCAAGAAGTACAGCTCCACGGCGCGCGGTTTCGTCAACGACGATCCCAACATCCTGGAAGCCCGCGCGCAGTTCTTCTGGTAAGTCCCGCCACCTGCATTGAACCGCGAAGGCACGGCACCGGCCGTGCCTTCGTCGTTGCATCGGCACCCGCGCTGCCCAGCCGGCGCAGCGGACGTGACATCCCTCATGACGCATGTCACGCCCGCGTCATATGACAGACGCGGGCGTGTCACGCAACCGTTATGGAATGTGCACCGAAACGTCGGGCAACCGCCCTTCGACCACCACCCCAGGAGTCTCCCCGTGATCCACGCCTTCAAGTCGCGCGCCGCTGTCGCCATCCTGGCTGCATCGTCCGTGTTCGCCGCCAACGCCGCCGATATCACCGGCGCGGGCGCATCGTTCATCTACCCGGTCATGTCCAAGTGGTCGGCCGACTACAGCGCCGCAACCGGCAACAAGGTCAACTACCAGTCCATCGGTTCCGGCGGCGGCATTGCCCAGATCAAGGCCAAAACCGTTGATTTCGGCTCCTCCGACGCGCCGCTGAAGCCGGAAGACCTGGCTGCAGCGGGCCTGGCGCAGTTCCCGTCGGTGATCGGCGGCGTGGTGCCGGTGGTCAACGTGGCCGGCATCGCGCCGGGCGCGCTGAAGCTGGACGGCGCGGTGCTGGCCAACATCTTCCTGGGCAAGATCAAGACCTGGAACGACCCGGCCATCGCCGCGCTGAACCCGGGCGTGACCCTGCCCAACGCCAAGGTCACCGTCGTGCATCGTTCGGACGGCTCGGGCACCACCTTCAACTTCGTCAATTACCTGTCCAAGGTCAGCCCGGAGTGGAAGAGCTCGGTCGGTGAAGGCACCTCGGTGCAGTGGCCGGCCGGCATCGGCGGCAAGGGCAACGAAGGTGTTGCCGCCTATGTGAAGCAGATCAAGGGCGGCATCGGCTATGTCGAACTGTCCTACGCGCTGCAGAACAAGCTCTCCTACACGGCGATGAAGAATGCCGCCGGCAAGTTCGTGCAGCCGAGCGACACCTCGTTCGCTGCCGCTGCCGCCAGTGCCGACTGGGCCAGCGCCCGCGACTTCTACCTGGTGATGACCAATGCGCCGGGCGCCGAGTCCTGGCCGATCACTGCCACCAACTTCATTCTGGTGCAGAAGACGCCGAAGAATGCTGCCAATGGCAAGGCGACCCAGGAATTCTTCCGCTGGGTCTACAAGAACGGCGATGCCCAGGCCCGCCAGCTGGACTACGTGCCGCTGCCGGACAGCCTGGTGCGCCAGATCGAGACCTACTGGTCGCAGAACCTGAAGTAAGCGCGTTCCCCCGCAGGAACGGGGGCGGCGGGTCCTCTCTCCCCCGCCGCTCCCACCCGGGCGCGAGATCCTCGAGATCTCGCGCTCTTCTTGTTCTTGGGGATGCGCCTGACTCTGTAGAGCCGAGCCACGCTCGGCTGCGCTCTGGAGCGTGCGGACCAACGGTCCGCAGCTACCGAGGGCAGGGAACAGCCGAGCGCGGGCTCGGCTCTACCTTGCACCGGCCGTCATATCAGTGCGCAGATCCGGGGTTTCCGGGCACCTGCCGGATCGGCGCCAATCCTGTGAAACCCTTGTCAGAACGTGATCCAGGGCACCTCTGTCATGGTCGTAATACGGTTGTAACAAAAACATCATTTCATAGCCGCATCCGCCGACCACGTCGGCTCTTCCCCGCTATGGAGTGACCATGAAACTGCACTCGGCCGGCCTTGCCGCCCTTTCCCTGGCCATCGCCCTGGGCCTGTCGGCCTGCGGTGGCGACAAGCAGGCCGCGCAGCAGCCGGCCACCGACGGTGCCGCTGCCCCGACCGCTGCCGGTGCCAAGGTGACCGCCGAAGTGTCCGGTGCCGGCGCGTCCTTCATCTTCCCGCTGGTCTCCAAGTGGTCGGCTGACTACAACGCCAGCACCGGCGCCAAGATCAACTACCAGTCGATCGGCTCCGGCGGCGGCATCGCCCAGATCAAGGCCGGCACCGTCGACTTCGGTTCGTCCGACAAGCCGCTGAGCAGCGAGGAGCTGGCCCAGGCCGGCCTGGCGCAGTTCCCGTCGGCCATCGGCGGCGTGGTGCCGGTGGTCAACATCGAAGGCCTGGAAGCCGGCAAGCTGCGCCTGAGCGGCGCCCTGCTGGCCGACATCTTCCTGGGCAAGGTCAAGACCTGGAACGACCCGGCCATCGTCGCCGCCAACCCGGGCGTGAAGCTGCCAGACGGCAAGATCACCCTGGTCCACCGTTCGGACGGTTCGGGCACCACCTTCAACTTCTCCAACTACCTGTCCAAGGTCAGCCCGGAGTGGAAGAGCAAGGTCGGCGAAGGCACCTCGGTGCAGTGGCCGGACGGCGTCGGTGGCAAGGGCAATGAAGGCGTCGCTTCCTATGTGAAGCAGATCAAGGGCTCGATCGGCTACGTCGAACTGGCCTACGCGCTGCAGAACGGCATGCCGTACACCGCCATGCAGAACGCGGCCGGCAACTGGGTCGAGCCGAGCGCGGAAACCTTCGCCGCCGCGGCCGCCAGCGCCGACTGGGCCAGCGCCAAGGACTTCAACCTGGTCATCACCAATGCCCCGGGCGAGCAGGCGTGGCCGATCACCGCCACCAACTTCATGCTGATGCAGAAGAAGCCGAAGGATGCCAAGCGCAACCAGGACACCCTGGCCTTCTTCAAGTGGGCCTTCGAGAACGGCCAGGCGCAGGCCAACGAGCTGCACTACGTGCCGCTGCCGGCCGAACTGGTCAAGCAGATCGAGGCCTACTGGGCAACCGACCTGAAGTGAGGGACTCGACGGTGCCCGCTCCGCGCGGGCACCGCTTGTTCCACGCCGTGCCGCCCCGCCCCTTCCTGGCCCAGCCGTCCCCATGAATGCCATCGCCCAGCCTGTAGCCGCCCCGTCCACGCGTGATGCGCGTGATGCCCGCAACGACACACTGTTCCGATGGGTGCTGGTCGGCACCGTCATCTTCGTCCTGATCGCCCTGGCCTGCGCCGCGCTGTCGATGCTGTGGGGCGGTCGCCATGCCCTGCAGATGCAGGGACTGAGCTTCTTCTTCTCCGCCGACTGGAATCCGGTCGAAAACAAGTTCGGCGCTCTGGCTCCGATCTACGGCACCCTGGTCACCGCCGTCATCGCGATGGTCATCGCCGTGCCGGTCAGCTTCGGCATCGCCTTCTTCCTCACCGAAGTCGCGCCGCGCTGGCTGCGTGGCCCGGTCGGAACCGCCATCGAACTGCTGGCCGGCATCCCTTCGATCATCTACGGCATGTGGGGCCTGTTCGTGCTGGTGCCGGTGATGACCGAGTACGTCACCCCGTTCCTCAACGAGACCCTGGGCGAATGGCCGGTGATCGGCCCGATGTTCCAGGGCCCGCCGCTGGGCATCGGCATGCTCACCGCCGGTTTCGTGCTGGCCATCATGGTCATTCCGTTCATCTCCTCGGTGATGCGCGAAGTGTTCCTGACCGTGCCGACCCGCCTGAAGGAATCGGCCTATGCGCTGGGCTCCACCAAGTGGGAAGTGAGCTGGGACATCGTCCTGCCCTACACCCGTTCGGCGGTCATCGGCGGCATCTTCCTCGGCCTGGGCCGCGCGCTGGGCGAAACGATGGCGGTGGCCTTCGTGATCGGCAACAGCGTGCGCCTGTCGCCGTCGCTGCTGGAACCGGGCACCACCATCGCTGCGCTGATCGCCAATGATTTCGGCGAAGCCACTGAGACCTACCGTTCGGCCCTGCTGCTGCTCGGCTTCGTCCTCTTCATCGTCACCTTCGTGGTGCTGGCCATCGCCCGCCTGATGCTGATGCGCCTGTCCCGCAAGGAGGGCAACTGATGTCCACCACCGCTGATTCGCTGTACCTGCGCCGACGCATCGGCAACGTCGTTGCGATCACTGCGTCCTGCGCCACCGCCCTGTTCGGCCTGTTTTTCCTGGGCTGGATCCTGTTCACCCTGGCTGCCAAGGGCCTGGCCGGCATCAACTGGGATCTGTTCACCAAGATGACGCCACCGCCGATGCAGGACGGCGGCCTCGCCAACGCCTTCTTCGGCAGTGCCGTGATGTGTGCACTGGCCATCGGCATCGGCACCCCGCTGGGCGTGCTGGCCGGCACCTGGCTGGCCGAGTATGGCAACGCCCGCAAGGCCGGCACCGTGGTCCGCTTCGTCAACGACATCCTGCTGTCGGCGCCGTCCATCGTGCTGGGCCTGTTCGTCTACACGCTGTATGTAATGCAGACCGGCGGCAATTTCTCGGCGTTCGCCGGCGCCCTGTCGCTGGCCTTCATCGTGCTGCCGGTGGTGGTGCGCACCACCGACGAGATGCTGCGCCTGGTGCCCTCGCAGATGCGCGAAGCGGCCCTGTCGCTGGGCATCCCGCAGTGGAAGGTGATCGTGCAGGTGCTGTACCGCAGTGCCTCGGCCGGCATCATCACCGGCATCCTGCTGGCGCTGGCCCGCATCTCCGGCGAGACCGCTCCGCTGCTGTTCACCGCCTTCGGCAACCAGTACTGGAACAACAACATCTTCCAGCCGATGGCTTCGGTGCCGGTGGTGATGAACCAGTTCGCCGGCAGCCCGTACGAATCCTGGCAGGTACTGGCCTGGGCCGGTGCCCTGGTGCTGACTGTCTTCGTGCTGCTGGTCAGCCTTGCCGCCCGCGGCATCCTGCTGCGCAACCGTATCTCCCATGACTGACCTTTCCGTGGACAACGCCATGAACGACCTTTCCAACGCCGTGCCGATGCAGCGCATCGCCGTGCCGTCCTCGCACGAGAGCCTGCACACGCCGTCGCCGGTGAAGCTGGCTGCGCGTGGACTGGACTTCTACTACGACAAGTTCCACGCCCTGAAGGGCATCAACCTGGAAATTCCGGAAAAGCGCGTGACCGCGCTGATCGGTCCTTCCGGTTGCGGCAAATCGACCCTGCTGCGCATCTTCAACCGCATCTACGCGCTGTACCCGAAGCTGGAAGCGCGCGGTGAAGTGCTGCTGGACGGCGAGAACATCCTGTCGCCGAAGTACCCGATGAACCGCCTGCGCAGCAAGGTCGGCATGGTGTTCCAGAAGCCGGTGCCGTTCCCGATGACCATCTTCGAGAACGTGGCCTACGGCATCCGCCACCACGAGAAGCTGAGCAAGGCCGATATGGCCGACCGCGTCGAGCAGGCACTGCGCCAGGGTGCACTGTGGGACGAAGTGAAGGACAAGCTGGGGCAGAGCGCACTGGGTCTGTCCGGTGGCCAGCAGCAGCGTCTGTGCATCGCCCGTGCCGTGGCCCTGCGCCCGTCGGTGCTGCTGCTGGACGAGCCGACCTCGGCGCTGGACCCGATCTCGACCAGCCGCATCGAGCAGCTGGTGGAAGAACTCAAGCACGAGTACACGATCGTGATCGTCACCCACAACATGCAGCAGGCCGCGCGCGTTTCCGACTACACCGCCTTCATGTACCTGGGCGACCTGATCGAGCACGACCGCACCGAAGTGATCTTCTCGCAGCCGTCGCAGCGGCAGACCGAGGACTACATCACCGGTCGCTTCGGCTGATCGACGCTGATCCTTCGCCACATGTCCCAGCCAGGCACGGCCTGGCTCCACCCGGATTTCAGACCATGAACCTTCCCAACGACCACATCGTCAAGAGCTACGACGAAGAGCAGCAGCGCCTGGTGGCCGAAATCGTGCGCATGGGCGAGATGGCCGTCGCCCAGCTCGAAGCGTCGATGGACGTGATCGAGAAGCGCGACGAGAACGCCGCCCATCGCATCATCGCCAACGACGAAGCCATTGATGCGCTGGAGCAGCAGATCAGCCATGACGTGATGCGCCTGGCCCTGCGTGGCCCGATGGCGCGCGACCTGCGCGAAATCCTCGCTGGCCTGCGCATCCCGGCCGACATCGAACGCATCGGCGACTATGCAGCGAACGTGGCCAAGCGTTCGATCGCGCTGGGCAAGGTGCCGCCGCTGCCGCAGATCCAGGGCCTGCGTGCGCTGGGCCGCCTGGCGGCGCAGCAGGTCCGTCGTGCCATTGCCGCCTACCGCGACAACGACGCCGACGCCGCACTGGAACTTCGCGAGGACGACGCCCGCCTGGACGCGCAGTACACCGCGCTGTTCCGCGAGCTGCTGACCTACATGATGGAAGACCCGCGCAACATCACCCCGTGCACGCACCTGCTGTTCATGGCCAAGAACCTGGAGCGCGTGGGCGACCACGCCACCAACATCGCCGAGAACGTATGGTTCCTGGTGCACGGGGAGCAGCCACTGCCGCCGCGTGAGAAGCGCGACGAGACCTCCAGCACCGGCCAGCCCTGACGCTGCACTGCAACACCGGAGTCGACTCCAAGGTGGCCGCTGTCCTGGTGACAGCGGCCTTCTTGTTTCTGGGCGTTCCGGCGATTCATCCACGCATGGCGTGGATCCACCGGGAACCGTGTTCCCCTTCTGTAACAAACCTCACGAAAATTTGAGGTCTTGGCGAGGATTCGTTGAGTAGGATCGCTGCACCATCGTTTCCACCGGCATCCCTGCCGGCCACCCGGGCACCCGCCCACACCACCCAGGAGCACGACCGATGAGCAGTTCCAACAAGACCCTGTCCCTGCTGACTGCTACCGCCCTGGCCGCCGGCCTTGGCATCACCGCCAATGCCTCGGCGCTGAGCATGAGCGACCTGGCCCAGGGCTATCTGGTGGCTGGCCAGGCTGCCAAGGCCAGCACCGATGCCAAGGGCGCCGAAGCCAAGACCTCCGCAGAGGCCGCCAAGCATGCCGAAGGCAAGTGTGGCGCAGATGGCAAGTCCGCCGAAGGCAAGTGCGGCGCCGACAAGGGCAAGGCTGCCGGTGCGGCAGCAGGCACCAAGGCTCAGGCCGGCGACAAGAAGGCCGCCGAAGGCAAGTGTGGCGAAGGCAAGTGCGGTGGCAAGCACTGAGGTCCGCGCCAGCATCGCCAACCTGCGGTCGCCGCTTCGTGCGGCGGCCGTCGGGTTGGGGCTGCGCCGGGCGCTGTTGCAGGAGCTGCGCGATGCACCGGCTAGCGATTTCGATTTCCTCGAATGCGCGCCGGAGAACTGGATCCATGTCGGCGGCCCCGCCGGTGACGCACTGGCCGAGCTGGCACAGCGCCATCCGCTGAGCTGCCACGGCCTGTCCCTGTCGCTGGGCGGCACTGCGCCACTGGATACGCAGCTGTTGGAGCAGGTTGGCCAGTTCCTGGAAAAACACCGCGTGCCGCTGTACAGCGAACACCTGAGCTACTGCAGCGACGACGGCCACCTGTACGACCTGCTGCCGATCCCCTTCACCGATGAAGCGGTGCGCCATACCGCCGCACGCATCGCCTGCGTGCAGGACGTGCTGGGTCGCCGCATCGCGGTGGAAAACGTGTCCTACTACCTGGCACCGGAACCGGCGATGGACGAACTGGCCTTCACCAACGCCGTGCTTGCCGAAGCCGACTGCGACCTGCTGCTGGACGTCAACAACGTCTTCGTCAACGCCTGCAACCACGGTTACGACGCCGACGCGTTCATCGCTGGCCTGCCCGCAGACCGTATCGTCTGCCTGCACGTGGCCGGGCATCTGGACGAGGCACCGGACCTGAAGATCGATACCCACGGCAGCGCGGTGATCGACCCGGTCTGGGAGCTGCTGGCACGCACCTATGCGCGCATCGGCGCTCGCCCCACCCTGCTCGAACGCGATTTCAATTTCCCGCCGTATGCCGAACTGCGCGGCGAACTGCAGACCATCCGCCGCCTGCAGGCCGTGCACGCGGAGGCGGCATATGGCTGATACCCCCGCCAAGCTGCGTGCGCAGCAGCACGCATTCACCGCCTATCTGCGAGATCCCCAGGGCGTGCCGCCACCGGGCGGGCTGGAGCCACGGCGCGTCGCGGTCTACCAGCGGCTGCTGTTCAACAACCTGCTCGGCCTGTTGAGCAACGGCTTTCCGGTCTGCGTGCGCCTGCTCGGCGTATCAGCCTGGAGCGGACTGGTGCGCCACTACTTCGCAACCCATCGCTGCCAGACGCCGCTGTTCACCGAACTGGCCGCCGAATTCGTGCAGTGGCTGCAGGCACAGCCGCAGCTGCCACACCCTGCGCTGGCCGAACTGGCCCACTACGAGTGGGTGGAAACCGCGCTGTACCAACTGGACGCCGAACCGCTGCCGGTCGTAGCGGACATCGACCCGCTGCGGGTGCCGCTGCAGCGCTCACCGCTGGCGTGGCCGCTGCTGTACCAATGGCCGGTGCACCGCCTCGGCGCCGAGGACGCACCTACCCAGTTGCCGGCCGAGCCGACCGGCCTGCTGGTGCGTCGCGAGGCCGATGGCGAGGTGCGCTTCGCCGTACTCAGCCCGCTGGCGGTGTACCTGCTGTCCAGCATTGGGGAGCAGCCCGGCCTCGATGGACATGCCTATCTGAAGCAACTGGCCGCCGCGCATGGCCTGGCCGAACAGGCGCTGGCCGAACCCGGTGCCGCGCTGCTGCAGCAGTTCCTGCGGGCCGGCGTGATCGGCCCTTTGACCGCACCTGCCTGACACCTCCCTTCCCCGCCCCGGAGATGCACCGATGAAGCTCCCGCCCCTGGCCACCGCGCGTGGCCAGCTGGACCGTCTCGCCCCCTGGTTGGCCCCGCTCGGCCTGCGGCTGCTGCTGGCCTGGGAATACTTCGAATCCGGCCGCGAGAAACTGCAAGGCCAGAACTGGTTCGCCGATCTGCAGGACGCCTTCCCGTTTCCGTTCAACCAGCTGCCCGCTGCCCTGAACTGGCAACTGGCCACCTGGTTTGAACTGCTCGGCGCAGCCTGCCTGCTGTTCGGTTTTGGTACCCGTTTTGCCGCTGCCAGCCTGCTGGTGCTGACCGTGGTGGCCACCTACGCCGTGCACTGGCCGATGCAATGGAACTCGCTGGGCGACCTCGCGATGGGGTATGCGATCAGCGACCAGGGCTACGGCAACTTCAAGCTGCCGGTGCTGTTCATGGCGATGCTGCTGCCGCTGGTCTTCACCGGCGCAGGCAGGCTGAGCGTGGATGCGTTGCTGTGGCGGTGGCATCCGTCGGGTACGACGGCACGTCCCGCGATCCGGTAGATGCCGACCTTGGTCGGCGCATCGCGTGCCAACCAAGGCTGGCACCTACCGGGTTCTGCCACGGTGGCGGGCATGGGCTGCGTGGCCGGGCGCTCAGGGTCGCTCTGCTAGAATTCACGCATGACCGACCCCATTCCCGCACCTGCCGCCGCTCCCGATTCCGCAGTATCCCAGGCGCAGCGCGCGATGTCACAACGCTTCCGCGGTTTCCTGCCGGTGGTGGTGGATGTGGAAACCGGCGGCTTCGACAGCCAGCGCAACGCGCTGCTGGAAATAGCCGCAGTGCCGATCGAGATGGACGAGAACGGCCTGCTGTACCCGGGCCAGACCGCCAGCGCCCATGTGGTGCCGGCCGAAGGCCTGGAGATCGACCCGAAGTCGCTGGAAGTGACCGGCATCATCCTCGACCATCCGTTCCGGCTGGCCAAGGAAGAAAAGGCCGCACTGGACCACATCTTCACCCCGGTGCGCGCAGCAATGAAGAAATACGGCTGCCAGCGCGCGATCCTGGTCGGCCACAACGCCCATTTCGACCTTGGCTTCGTCAACGCCGCCGTGGCCCGCACCGGTCACAAGCGCAACCCGTTCCATCCGTTCAGCGTGTTCGACACGGTCACCCTGGCCGGCATCGCCTACGGGCAGACCGTGCTGGCGCGCGCCGCCACGGCCGCCGGGCTGGGCTGGGATGCCAACGAGGCACACAGCGCGGTGTATGACACCGAACAGACCGCGCGGCTGTTCTGCACCATCGCCAACGCCTGGCCGCGGTAAGGCAGCCAACGGCGCAACCGCATCCACGCAGTGCGGACCAACGGTCCGCACCCACCACTCACCGCACGGTAGATCCAGGCCACGCCTGGATGCGATCAACCAATACTCGTACGATCGCGGCCATCGCTCTTGGCGCGGTACAGTGCGCGGTCTGCGCGCTGGTACAGCAGCGCCGGGGTGCGGTCGTCGGCATCCAGCTCCACCAGGCCCGCGCTGAAGGTCACGCGCAGGCCTTCCACACCGGCCCAGTCCGGGTGGTCATGGAACAGGCCGCGCAGGCGTGCGCACAGCTGTGCGGCCTCTTCCAGGCGGGTGTCGTTGAGCAGCAGCGCGAACTCTTCACCGCCGGTGCGCGCCGGCAGGTCCGAATCGCGGCAGGCCGCGGCGATCAAGCGCGCCACCTGCACCAGCACGGCATCGCCGATGCTGTGGCTGTGGCGGTCGTTGACGTCCTTGAAGTGGTCGATATCCAGCACCACCAGGCACAGTGGATGACCACTGCGCTGCGAACGGGCGAAGTCGCGGGCAAGGGTTTCGTCGAAGGCGCGGCGATTGGGCAGGCCGGTCAGTGCATCCTCGCGGGCCTGCCGTTCAAATGCCTCAGCCTGGCGTGCCAGGCGCTCGGCCAGTTCGGTCTTTTCCTGGTTCAACGCCTGCAGGTGCACGGTCTTGGCCTGCAGGTCGAAAGTTGCTTCGTCAACCCGACGTGCCAGGCGCAGGTTGCTGGCCTTCAACTGCTGCAGCAGCAAGCGGTACAGCGCCACCAGCCCGGTCAGCAGCACCAGTGCCCCCAGCACCTGCACGCTGCGTCGCTGCCACCAGAACGGCTCCACGGTGAAGCTCCACACCGCCTCCTGCTGGCCCCAGCTGCCACCGGGATGTGCCGCCGCCACGTGCAGGGTGTATTCGCCCGGCGGCAGGCCGACGAACTCCACGCTGCGCTGCGGGCCGCGCTCGACCCAGCCGGCATCAAGCCCATCCAACCGCGTGCGGTAACGGATCCGGTCAGACATCAGGTAGCTCAGGCCGACATAGCTGACCGCCAGGCGGCGGCCACCGGGAATGGCGTTGCGATCCGGTCCTTCCCAATGCACCGGCGCGCCATCCACCTGCACGCTCTCGATCGCGGCGGGCGGCGATGGCCGCTCGCGGAAGCGCTGCAGGCGCTGCGGATCAACCGTGCTCAGGCCACCGGCAGTCACCACCCAGAACGTGCCGTCCTGGCGCAGGATCGCCGAAGGCCCCGAGCTGCCGTTTGCCTGCGCATTGGCCATGCCGTCGATCTCGTTGTAGCGCTCCACCATCACCCGGGGTGCTCGGCCATCGGCCACCGCGTTCAGGGTAGCCATGTCGGTGCGCAGCACGCCTCGGTTGCTGCTGACCCACACGTTGCCAAGACGATCAGGCACCAGCTGGAACACCGCGTCCACCGGCATACCCTGCTCGAGCCCCACCCGCGCCAGCATCCCGTTCCGCCAGCGGTACAGGCCACGGTCGCTGCTGATCCACATCGCGTCGCCCAGCTGGTGGAAGCCGAACACGCTGCGGCCACCGCCCATCGGCGCGAGGTCGATCGACTGCACGTGGTCGCCGCGCAGCACGCGGATTCCCTCGATGGTGCCGATCCACAGGTTGCCCTGATGATCGTGCTCAAGCGCGGTGATCAGGCCGCCGGGCATGCCCGCCATGCTTGATACCTGCACACGGTCGCCGTCGATGCGGACCACGCCCTTCTGCGTGCCGGCCCAGACCACGCCCTGCGGGTCTACGCTGATCGCGCGGATGTTGCCGCCCGGCATGCCATCGGCAGCGGCGTAGTTGTGCCGCAGCCGGCCGTCGGGACCAAGACGGTAGACGCCATCGCCGAACGTGCCGACCCACAGGTCACCGTCCGGTCCCTGCGCCAGGCTGAGCACCGAAGGTGCCTTGCCACCGCGGTTGTGCAGGGGCATCGCACGGAAGCGGCCGTCGGCCGTCTGCAGATCGAGGCCGCTGGCGCTGCCCACCCAGAGCTGGCGGTCGCGGTCCTCGAACACGGTGCGCACATAGTCGCCACTGAGCCCATCGCGCTCGGTGTAACTGCTGAACAGCGTTTCGCGCAGGCGGTACAGCCCGCCGTTGGCGCCCACCCAGATGCTGCCCTCGGCGTCCTCGCGCAGGCTGACCACGCGTCCGCCCGGCAGGTTCAGGCCTGCCGGCAGCCGCTCCAGGCCATGTGCGGAGATGCGCAGCAGGCCCTGGTTCTCGGTGCCCAGCCACAGGTCACCATGGCGATCCTGCAGCATCGAGGTCATGTGCAGCTGCCCCGGCAGACGGTGCATCAGCACCAGCTGGTCATCTTCCACCCGGTACAGGCGCTCGCCGGCGACGATCCACAGCGCACCATCCGGCGCACGGTAGGGCCATGAAAGACCACTGCCGGCCCCCAGTCCCCAGGCTGCGGGCGCGCGTTTGAGCACGCCGTCGTTGTCGCGCAGCACCAGCCCGTCCAGCGTACCGACCCAGACCCGGTCCTGCGCATCGACCACCAGCTTGGTGAAACTCATCGCCATCGGAAGGTCGGCCGCCGGCGCCTGGTAGACGATGCCATTGTCCGGTGTCAGATAGCCGATGCCCTTGCCCTCGTACAGCAGCCACAGCCGGCCCTGGCTGTCCATCTGCATGGACTGTATCAACACCTGCGGCGTATCGGCCTGGTGCTCCCAGACGCGCCACTGGCCATCGCTGCCACGGTGGCTGACGTTGCCGCGCGAATCACTGATCCACAAGCCACCCTGGCGGTCGACGAACAGCGCACCGATGCCGTTGTCGCGCAGGCCCGGGCGGGTGCTGCGGTCGAACACGGTGAAATCCAGGCCGTTGTAGCGCACCAGGCCTTCCCAGGTCGCGAACCACAGGTGGCCTTCGGGGGTCTGCGCGATGTCACGCAGCGAGTTGTGCGGCAGGCCATTGCGCGAGGTCCATACATCAATGGCATAGTCGCGCAGCGGCGGCGCCCCTTCCTGCGCAGCCACCGGCAGCGCGAGGGCCAGCAGCAGGCACAGCAGGCCCTGTCGCAGCCATCGACCGATATCTGATCCGCGGCGCTCCGCCCAGCGCCGGATGTCCCCCTGTGCGGCCATCAGTGCAGCGGCGGCGGCCAGGCAGGGCTGCCGTGCCTGGCAGCGTGCGGGAACGGCCGGGCAGCGCGGAGCGGCATGCCGGCGGGAACGGGCTGGCTCATCGGGGGGGAACTGGGAAGTTGGGCAGATGATAGGCCAAAGCCGGCCCACCGCGTCACCATCGCCAGCTGCGAAGGCTCAGCCGGCGCGCCCCGGCGGCGTCACCTGGGCGCTGGCCGGCCACTGCACCACCGCCTCCAGCCCGCCTTCGGCACGGTTGCGCAGCCACAGCCGCGCCCCATCCTTCTCGGCCAGGGCGCGGGCGATGGTCAAGCCCAGCCCGGCCCCGCCGGTCTGGCGCGAACGCGAGGTTTCCACCCGCACGAAGGGATCAAACACCGCCTCCAGCTGCTCCTCGGCCAGGCCCGGGCCATCATCGGCCACCACCACGGTGATCGCACCCCCACTGCGCTCGACCCGTACCCGCGCCCGTTGCGCATACATCACCGCATTGTCCACCAGGTTGGAGAACAGGCGGTGCATGGCCAGCGGGCGCAGCATCAGCACCGCCCCGCTGCCGCCTTCGAAGACCACATCGGCGCCGCCTTCGGCGGTGTCCTCGACAATGCTCTCCAGCAGCGAATCCAGGTCCAGTGCTGCACGCTGCTCGGCACTCTCGGCACTGCGGGCCAGCTCCAGGCCCTCGCGCACCAGTGCCTGCATCGCGGCCAGATCGCCAATCAGGCGCTCACGCAGGGCCTCGTCGCTGACATTCTCCAGCCGCAGCCGCAGCCGCGTCAGCGGCGTCTGCAGATCGTGGGTGATCGCTGCCAGCATCTGCGTGCGCTCGGCCAGGTGCCGCTGCAGCCGGTGCTGCATGGCGTTGAAGGCTTCGGCGGCGCGCTGCACTTCGCGCGGCCCGCGCAGCGGCAAGGGATCGCGCTGCAGGTCGTCGCCCAGGTCTTCGGCGGCAGCGGCCAACTCCTGCAGCGGCGCGCTTGCAATGCGCGCGACGATATAGGCCAGCACCGCGATCGCCAACACCAGCAGGGTCAGGAACCACGGGTCAACGGCGAGGATGCCGTTGTGCGCTACCGCCGGCGAATCCAGCGCCAGCTTCAGCAGCGTGCCATCGGTGAGCGTTACGTCCACCGCGCGGCACTTGGGCGGAATGAACGCCGGATCACGCTCGCGCGGGTGCTTGCGATGCCCGGGCGGCGGCGGCGGCAGCAGTTCCTGCAGCTTGGGGATGCAGGAGCGGAATGAAGCGAAGTGCACGTGCGCGCGTGCGACCGGGCCTGGCCGGTCATCCAGCACTTCCATCAGAGCTGTATCGGCCCGCCCCAGGCGCGCGCCGGGTTGCAGGGCGCGGACGCTGGGCCCACCGATCTCGAGCAGGCGCTCGCGCAGTTCCGGATTGCCGTCCAGCAGGTTGACGTAACCCTGCAGGCGGTCGGCGATGCGGTTCAGGTTCTGCCGCTCGAACTCCTGCTGCCGCTTGGAGGTGGCGAGCATGGTCGCGCCGATCGCGGCCACGCTCATGCCCAGCAGCAGGATCACGAACAACCGCCCGACCATCGAGGACAGGAAATGGCGCAGGCGTTTCATCGCGGCCTATTCCAGGTTCACCGAGGAGGCCAGTACATAGCCTTCGTTGCGAACGGTCTTGATCAGCCCATCCGGGCCACCGTCGTCGCCCAGCTTGTTGCGCAGCCGGCTGACCTGCAGATCGATGGCACGGTCCTGTGCCTCGTAATTGCGCCCGCTGCTGAGCGCGACCAGCTGCTCGCGCGACAGCACTTTGTTGGCATGGGCAATGAACACCCGCAGCAGCCGGAACTCGGCGCCGGACAGCACCACCACGCGGTTGTCCGGGTCAACCAGATGGCGGTGTTCCAGGTCGAACACCCAGCGCGAGAAGCGCGCACGGCGAATCGCCAATGGCTCCAGGTTGGCCGGCAGCGCCTCGGTCCGGCGCAGCACATTGCGGATGCGCGCCAGCAGCTCGCGCGGCTCGAACGGCTTGGCCAGGTAGTCATCGGCGCCCATCTCCAGGCCCAGCACGCGGTCAATCGGCTCGGCACGAGCCGTCAGCATGATCACCGGCGTGTTCGAGCGCGCGCGCAGGTCGCGGCACAGGGTCAAGCCATCCTCACGCGGCAGGTTGAGGTCGAGCACGATCAGGTCCACGTGCTCACGGTCCAGCAGCTGGCGCATGGCGGTGCCATCAGCCGCCGTGCTCACCTGGTAGCCGGCGCGGCCGAGCTGCTCGGCCAGCAGGGTGCGGATGTCATTGTCGTCGTCGACGATCAGCAGTCGATGCATCGTGTTTTCAGTCTCCATGTCGCGATCATCCCGTGTCGGCAGCTGAACCGCATCCGGGGCAATGCGTACCAGTGTATCCACCGATGGTCGGGATACCTGTGGTTACGCCTGTTTGCCGACAGTGTTACATAGAGACATACCCCGAGGATTGAGCCGCCTGTCGCCCGGTCTTCACAATGCCCGCCAACGCCGCCCGCGCGGCCCCGAGAGTGAAGCCACGACGTGACGTTCCGCCTGCTGCCCGCGACCCGCCGGGGTCGCCTGATACTGGTCGCCCTGCTTGCCCTTGCCGTCGTTGCAGCCGCCTGGTGGCTGCTGCGCAAGCCGGCCGTCCCGGCGGTGGCGACCGCGCCCGTCAGCCGTGGTGACATCGAGCAGACAGTGGAGGCCACCGGTGTGATCGACGCCTACAAGCTGGTCAGCGTCGGCGCCCAGGCCTCGGGCCAGATCAAGTCGCTGAAGGTACAGCTGGGCGACACCGTGAAGGAAGGCGACCTGATCGCCGAGATCGATGCCACCACCCAGCAGAACCAGGTGCTCAACGCGCAGGCCTCGCTGGACCAGGTCACCGCGCAGCGCGCCGTGCAGCAGGCCACCCTGCGCCAGGCCGAACTGGAATTCGCGCGGCAGCAGCAGATGCTGGCTGCCGAAGCCACCTCGCGCCAGGAATATGATGCCGCCGAGGCGCAGTTGAAGACCGCCCGTGCCCAGCTGCAGTCCTACGAGGCGCAGATCAAGGGCCGCGAAACAGAACTGGGCACCGCCCGCGCCAACCTGGCCTACACCCGCATCACCGCGCCGATGGACGGCACCGTGGTGGCGGTGGTGGCGGAGGAAGGCCGCACCGTGAACGCCAACCAGACCGCACCGACCATCGTGATGCTGGCGCGGCTGGACGTGGTCACCGTCAATGCCGAGATCTCCGAGGCCGACGTGGTCAAGATCAAGCCCGGCATGCCGGTGTACTTCACCACGCTGGGTGACCCGGACCGCAAGTACCACGCCACGCTGCGCCAGATCAATCCGGCGCCGGCCTCGATCGCCAACGAAAGCTCCTCCAGCTCCAGCAGTTCGTCCAGTTCCAGTTCCAGCAGCGCGGTCTACTACAACGCGCTGTTCGACGTGGAGAATCCGGACGGCACGTTGCGCATCGACATGACCGCGCAGGTCTCGGTACTGCTCAAGCAGGCCAAGGGCGTGCTGATGGTGCCGGCGGTGGCGCTGGGGCCGAAGCGCCGTGGCGACGAGCGCATGGTGCGGGTGCTGGACGACAAGGGCCAGCCGCAGCCGCGCAAGGTCACGGTGGGCATCAACAATGGCGCCTCCGCCGAGATCCTGTCCGGGTTGAAGGAAGGCGAGCGCGTGGTGGTCGGCGAAGCCAGCGCCGCCGGTGCCGGTGCCGGTGGCGGGAACCGAGGCGGCATGCAGATGCGGGTCGGCGGCCCGGGCATGGGGCCGCGCCGATGAGCACGACGGCGCCGCTGCTGCGCCTGCGCGACCTGCGACGCGAGTTCCCGGCCGGTGATGATGTGATCGCCGTGCTGCGCGACGTCAATCTCGACATCCATGCTGGCGAGATGGTGGCCATCGTCGGCCAGTCCGGCTCGGGCAAGTCGACACTGATGAACATCCTCGGCTGCCTCGACCGCCCCACCCGCGGCAGCTACCAGGTGGCCGGCCGCGAGACCGGAAAGATGGCGCCGGACGAACTGGCCGAGCTGCGCCGCGAACATTTCGGTTTCATCTTCCAGCGCTACCACCTGCTCGGCGACCTCGACGCGCGCGGCAATGTGGAAGTGCCGGCGGTGTACGCCGGCAGCCCGGGCGCAGTGCGCAATGCGCGTGCCGAGCAGCTGCTGCAACGCCTGGGCCTGGGCGACCGCATGCATCACAAGCCCGGCCAGCTGTCAGGTGGCCAGCAGCAGCGCGTGTCGATCGCACGCGCGCTGATGAACGGCGGCGAGGTGATCCTGGCCGACGAACCCACAGGCGCGCTCGATACGAAATCCGGTGAGGAAGTGATGGCGATCCTCGGCGAACTGCATGCCGAAGGCCACACCATCATCATCGTCACCCACGACATGAGCGTGGCCCAGCACGCACAGCGCATCATCGAGATCCGCGATGGCGAGATCATCGCCGACCGCGCCAACCCGAATGCGCCGGCCTACCGTGCGCAGCGCGAAGCCAGTACCGGGGCCGCCCACGGCAACAGCTGGCGGGCGGCCCGAGACCGCTTCACCGAAGCGTTCCGCATGGCGCTGCTGGCGATGAACGCCCATCGGCTGCGGACCTTCCTGACCATGCTCGGCATCATCATCGGCATCGCCTCGGTAGTGTCGGTGGTGGCGCTGGGCAACGGCTCGCAGCAGCAGATCCTGCAGAACATCAGCGCGCTCGGCACCAACACCATCGACGTCTATCCCGGCCGTGGTTTCGGCGACATGCGCTCGGCCCGGGTGCAGACGCTCAAGGCCAGCGATGCCGATGCACTGGCAAAGCAGAGCTACGTGGACAGCGCCACCCCCAGCGTATCGACCTCGGTCACCGCGCGTTATCGCAACCAGTCGTCGACCGCCCAGGTCAGCGGCGTCGGCGAGCAGTTCTTCCGGGTCAAGGGCGTGACTCTGCTCAGCGGCAGCTTCTTCGATGCCGATGCAGTCAAGGGCCTGGGCCAGGTGGCGGTGATCGACGAGAACACCCAGGCCCAGTTCTTCCCCGATGTCGACCCGGTCGGACAGGTGATCCTGCTCGGCAACGTGCCGGCACGCGTGGTCGGCGTGGCCAAGCGCCAGAGTTTCGGCTTCGGTGGCAGTACCAGCCTCAGCGTGTGGGTGCCGTACACCACGGTGATGTCGCGCATGCTCGGCCAGAGCCACGTCTCCAGCATCACCGTACGCGTGGACGACGACACACCGATGGATGCGGCGCAGGAAGCAATCACCCGCCTGCTGACCCTGCGCCATGGCACCGAGGACTTCTTCCTCAGCAACAGCGCGGAGATCCGCCAGACCATCGAGCAGACCACGCGCACGATGACCCTGCTGATCGGTGCCATCGCCGCCATCGCACTGCTGGTCGGTGGCATCGGCGTGATGAACATCATGCTGGTGTCGGTGACCGAGCGCACCCGTGAGATCGGGGTGCGCATGGCGGTGGGTGCACGGCAGAGTGATATCCGCCAGCAGTTCCTGATCGAGGCGGTGCTGGTGTGCCTGCTCGGCGGCGTGCTCGGCATCGGCCTGGCGCTGCTGCTGGGCTCGATGATCGGCCGCTTCGCCAGCGATTTCCAGGTGCTGTTCTCCACCGCCTCGATCGTTGCCGCGTTCGCCTGCTCGACCTTGATCGGCGTGGCGTTCGGCTTCCTGCCCGCACGCAACGCCGCGCAACTCGATCCGGTGGAGGCCCTGGCCCGCGAATGAAGAAGATGATCCGACTGCCCTTCCCCGCTCCCCGGCACCTGCTGCCGGCCGGTGCGGTTGTACTCGCCCTGTCCGGCTGCGCCTCCGTCGGCCGCTATCCGGTGCATGACCCGGCCGTGGCGGCGCAGTATGGGCGTGGCGATGCCACCCTCAATGCACCGGCCGACGGCCCGCGCAGCAGCCTGGATACACCCGGCCGCGACATCCGGCAGGACACCTGGTGGACCGGCTTCGGCGATGAACGCCTCGACCGTCTGGTGGCGCAGGCGCTGGCCGCCAACAGCGATCTGGCCGCCGCCGGCCTGGCCGTGCAGCGTTCACGCCTGCAGGCCGGCCTGGCCAGCAATGCGCTGTGGCCGCAGCCTTCGTCATCGGGCGTCAGCGGCAGTGCCAGCCGCGCCACCGACCAGGCCGATGACTGGCGCCGCAGCTATTCCACCGGCGTCTCGCTGGGCTGGGAAGTGGACCTGTGGGGGCGCCTGCGCACCCAGCGCGACATCGCCCGCTGGGAAGCCGAAGCCAGCGAGGAAGACCGGCAGAACACCGCGCTGCTGGTGATCGGCGACACCATCATCCAGTACTGGAACCTGGCCTATCTCAACCAGTCCATCGCCACCGGCCAGGCCAACCTGGAGCGGTTGGAACGTACCCGCGAACTGGTGCAGGCCCGCTTCGACGCCGGCGCGGTATCGCGCCTGGAAGTGCGCCAGGCGCTGCAGAACCTGCAGTCGCAGCGCTCGGCGCAGAGCGCGCTGGAACAGCAGCGGGTGGAAGTGCGCAATGCACTGACCGTACTGCTGGATGGCACGCCCTGGCCGCAGCAGGACGAACCGCAGGACCTGCTGGGCGCACGCAGCCCGGACATCGTCGAGGGGTTGCCGGCCGACTTGCTGGGCCGCCGTCCCGACCTGCGCGCGGCCGAGCTGCGCCTGCGCAACAGCCTGAAGACGATCAAGGTCACGGCAACCCAGTATTACCCGGCGTTGAGCCTGACCGGCAGCATCGGTTCCAGCGCCACCTCGCTAGGCAATGTGCTGCGCAATCCGGTGGCCACGCTGGGCGCGGGCCTGTCACTGCCGTTCCTCAACCTGCAGCGCGCGCAGCTGGATACCGACATCGCCGGCACCGCCTACCAGATCGCCGCGGCCAACTTCCGCAAGACGCTGTACACCGCGCTCTCGGAAGTGGACAACGCGCTGTCGGCACGCGAGCAGCTGGCGCGGCAGGTGGCGGCCTCGCAGGCGTCGTATGACGAAGCGGTGGAAGTGGAACGCGCGCAGGAAGTGCGTTACCGCGTGGGCGCGACCGACCTGCGCACCTGGCTGGAAGCGCAGCAGACCCGGCGCGATGCCGAGCTGTCACTGGCGCGCGCGCGGCAGGGCCAGCTGAACAACGATGTGACCCTGTTCAAGGCGCTGGGCGGCAGCGCGGGGTAGCGGCTACTGTGGAGCCGAGCCCATGCTCGGCTGCTTCCTTGATCGGGTATGCGATCGCCGAGCGTGGGCTCGGCTCTACAGATCAGCCGCGCTGGCGCACGGCCTCGAACAGGCTGACGCCGGCGGCGACGGAGACATTCAGGCTCTCGATCTCACCCGGCATCGGGATCTTGACCAGACCATCGCAGTTCTCGCGGGTCAGGCGGCGCAGGCCATCGGCCTCGCCCCCCAGCACCAGGGCGATGTTGCCCTTCAGGTCCAGCTGGTACAGCGAAGCGGTGGCTTCGCCGGCCAGGCCATAGATCCACACGCCCTGCCTCTGCAGGTCCTTCAGGCAGCGCGACAGGTTGGTCACCGCCACCACCGGGATCAGATCGGCGGCACCGGCCGAAGTCTTGCGTACGGTCGCGTTCACCGTGGCCGACTTGTCCTTGGGGATGATCACTGCGGTTGCACCGGCCGCAGCGGCCGAGCGCAGGCAGGCGCCAAGGTTGTGCGGGTCCTGCACTTCGTCCAGCACCAGCAGCAGGGCCTTGCCCTCGGCTGCGGTGACCAGGCCTTCCAGCTCGTTCTCGCTGTAAGTGCGGGCGGCGGCATAGCGCGCGGCCACGCCCTGGTGGCGTACCGAACCGCCGACACCGTCCAGCGCCTGGCTGTTCACCTTGCGCACGTCGATGCCCTTGCGGCGGGCGTTTTCCTCGATCTCGGTCAGGCGCGGGTTCTTCGCACCGGCCTCGACCAGCACTTCGCGGACGTTCTCGGCGTCGTTCTCGATGGAGGAGGCGACGGCGTTGACGCCGACAATCCACTGGCTGTTCTTGCTCATGCGGGCGGGGACCGGAAAGGGGGTGGCTATGGTAGAGCATCGGCGACGGCCGCGCTTCGCGCTCGCCGGGCATGGCCCGGCGCTACCGGCCGTTCATCCCCCGGCTGAACGGCTGCGCGGCGGCCAGTGCGGGGTGTCGTGGTCGGGGTGCTGGTGGGACACGATCGTGGCCAGGAAATCCAGCGCGGCGATGTCTTCCTCGGTACGTCGCGCCGGCAGGCTGGCCAGGCTGTCGACGAAGGGCAGCTTGCGCTCGACTCCGTACTGGATCGTCGGCGGCAGGCGTTCGGGTTCGTCAAACGCACCGGCAGCCACCGCCACGCCATCGGGCGCTTCGTAGGTCAACGGCGTGCCGCAGTCGGCGCAAAACCCGCGCCGCACCACGTTGGAGGACTGGAAATAGCGCGGCTGGCCGCGGGTCCAGCTGAACTGCACGCCCCGCACCGACACCAAGGGCGCGTAGTACGCACCAAAGGCCTTCTGGCACATGCGGCAGTGGCAGATCGAGCTGTGGGTCAGCTCGCCACGGGCCTGGAAGCGGATCGCGCCGCACTGGCAGCCGCCGCTGTATTCGGGTTGGCCCTGCATGGTGCGTTCCTCCAAAGCGTCGCGCCAACCAACGGTTGGCACCTACCAGTAACGTGGGGTGCCGACCGTTGGTCGACACGTCTCTCAATACTGCTTTTTCGTACGCTTGGCCGGCTTGCCACGCTCCGGCAGCGGCGGCAGGCCATCGCCCTCGTCCTCACCCTTGTGCTCGACCAGGCGGAAGTCGATCTTGCGCTCTTCCATGCTGGCCTTCAGCACCAGGATGCGCACGCGGTCGCCCAACCGGTAGCTGCCGCCGCGGCGCTCGCCGGTCAACGTCTTGCGGGTCGCGTCGAACTTGTAATAGTCCTGCGGCAGCTGGGTCACGTGCACCAGGCCCTGCACCTTCGACTCATCCAGCTCCACGAACAGGCCGAAGCTGGTCACGCCGCTGATCACGCCGTCGAACTGGCCGCCCACGTGCTTTTCCATCCACGCCGCGCGGTAACGCTCGTCGACCTCGCGCTCGGCCTCGTCGGCACGGCGCTCACGCTCGGAACACTGCAGCGCCAGCGCAGCCATTTCGCGCGCGTTGTAGGTGAACTTGTCCAGCGGCTTGCCGGACAACGCGTGCTTGATCGCGCGGTGTACCAGCAGGTCGGGGTAACGGCGGATCGGCGAGGTGAAGTGCGCGTACGCCTCCAGTGCCAGGCCGAAATGACCGTGGTTTTCCGGGCTGTAGATGGCCAGGCTCTGGCTGCGCAGCAGCACCGATTCCAGCAGCGTGGCATCGGGGCGGTCGCGGATCTTCTTCAGCAGCTTGGTGTAATCGCCCGGGCGCACCTTCGACCACGGCGGCAGGCTCAGCTTGAACTCCTTGAGGAATTCGAGCAGGTCGGCGTACTTGGTTTCCGGCGGCTTCTCGTGGATGCGGTACGGGGCCGGCACATGGCGCGACAGCAGGTACTTCGCCGCCTCGACGTTGGCCGCGATCATGCACTCCTCGATCAGCTTGTGCGCGTCGTTGCGCACCAGCATGCCGGCCTGGGTCACTTCACCACGGTTGTCCAGCACGAAGCGCACTTCACTGCTTTCGAATTCGATGGCACCGCGCTTGGCGCGTGCCTTGGACAGCACCTTGTACAGCTGGTGCAGGCGCTGCACCTGCGGCAGCAGGTCGCCCATCCAGGCCTTGGTATCGGCATCGTCCTCGCCCACCGCCTTCCACACCTGGGTGTAGGTCAGGCGCGCATGCGAGTTCATCACCGCTTCGTAGAAGCGCGAATGCGTGACCAGGCCGTCGCGGTCGATCTGCATGTCGCAGACGAAGCACATGCGGTCGACCTTCGGCATCAGCGAACAGATACCGTTGGACAGCGTCTCCGGCAGCATCGGCACCACGAAGCCCGGGAAGTACACCGAGGTGGCGCGCTTCTGCGCTTCTTCATCCAGTGGCGTGCCGGGCCGGACGTAGTTGGAGACATCGGCAATCGCCACCACCAGCCGGAAGCCATCGACGTTCGGCTCGCAGTACACCGCGTCGTCGAAGTCCTTGGCATCTTCACCGTCGATGGTGACCAGCGGCATGCTGCGCAGATCGACGCGGTCGCCGATCATCGCCGGTTCGACCACCAGCGGCACCGACGCCGCTTCGTCCAGCACTTCCTGCGGGAATTCGAACGGCAGTTCATGGCCGTGGATGGCGGTCTCCACCACCAGCGAGGCGGTCAGCTTGTCGCCGAGCACGGCAATGATGCGGCCGATCGGCGGACGGCGGCTATCCGGCGCCTGGGTCAGTTCGCAGACCACCAGCTGGCCGTCGCGCGCGCCACCGATCTGGTCCGGCGGCACCTGTACGTTGCGCTGCACGCGCTTGTCATCGGGCACCACGTAGTTGATGCCCAATTCGACACTGAAACGGCCGATCAGGCGGGTCATGCCGCGCTCAAGCACGCGGGCGATGCTGCCCTCGCGGCGGCCACGGTGGTCGAT
The DNA here is from genome assembly GCF_036624925.1 of Stenotrophomonas sp. A3_2. Classification (NCBI taxonomy): domain Bacteria; kingdom Pseudomonadati; phylum Pseudomonadota; class Gammaproteobacteria; order Lysobacterales; family Lysobacteraceae; genus Stenotrophomonas; species Stenotrophomonas sp. A3_2. The sequence continues at coordinate 58,513 of NZ_JAZKVY010000339.1, read as the reverse complement.
GCCGGTCACACGGGCCAGCACCTTGTCACCATGCATGACCTTGCGCATTTCATACGGTGGCAGGAACAGGTCGTCGCCACCCTCGACCGGGCGCAGGAAGCCAAATCCTTCCGGGTTGGCGATCACCACGCCGGTGACCAGGTTCAGGGTCTGGATCGGGGCGAAACCGCCACGGCGGTTCTGCACCAGCTGGCCATCACGGACCATGGCACCGAGCCGGCGCGACAGCGCCTCGGCCCGGTCCGGTGCGGTCAGCCCCAGGCGCGCGCCCAGCTCCTCTGCCGTCTGCGGCCCTTCGCAACGCTCCAGCAGGGCCAGGATGGCTTCGCGGCTGGCGATGGGCTGTTCGTACTTCTCGGCTTCGCGGGCGGCATAGGGATCGTCGATCACCTTGCCGGTCGGCGGCAACTTGCGGCCCGGCGCCGGGCCCGGTGCGTCGCTGCTGCGGACCTTGCGGCCACGCGGCGGTGCGCCGCCTTCATTCAATTCGGGGAACCAGCCCGGCAACGGCTTGCCCGGCGTGGTGGCGCGGGCCGTGCCCGCCTTGGCGCCCTTCTTCGGGGCCTGGCTGCGGGAGGTGCTCCCGCCCTTGCTTGGTTTTTTGGTAGTCATCGCCCTACATGGTAGCCGTTGACGGCGTGCAGAACGGGTCAGTGGCCGTCTTGAAGGCCTTGCGTGAAAAATATTCAGGAAGTCGTTGACAGCCTGCGGATTCATCTTCACAATTGCGCCTCTGGAACGCCCAGGTGGCGGAATTGGTAGACGCACTAGTTTCAGGTACTAGCGGGTAAAACCGTGGAGGTTCGAGTCCTCTCCTGGGCACCAACGAAAAAACTCCTCGCTTCGGCGGGGATTTTTTTTGCCTGCAATCCAGCAGCGGGGTCGAATTCCTTTCCGAAGAAAGGGCTCCGACCCAAGCGATTGAGATGGGGTCAGAGCCCGCTCCGCACGCGAAACGGGGTCCGACACCGGATCGAGAAAAAGTGTTGACACCCCCATAACAACGCCCCATAATCTCGCTCCTCGACGCCCAGGTGGCGGAATTGGTAGACGCACTAGTTTCAGGTACTAGCGGGTAAAACCGTGGAGGTTCGAGTCCTCTCCTGGGCACCACGTCGAGAATGAGAAAAACCCGCGAGAGCGGGTTTTTTCATGCCCGGAATCCGGCATCAGAGCAGCGGCCGCAACACCAGCTCCAGCCCGAGCAACAGCAGGAAACCCAGGAAGCAGCCCCGGAACACCCGCGCACTGATGCGCTGCCGGATCACCTGCCCCAGCCACATGCCCAGCAATGCCGGCAGCACCGCCAGCGCACTCAGCCCCAGCTGCTGGATGCCGAATGCGCCGTGCAGCACCAGGCCGGCGGTCAGCGAAATCGTTGACACCGTGAACGCCAGCCCCAGCGCCTGCACCAGCTCCTCGCGCTGCAACCCCAGCGACTGCAGGTATGGCACCGCCGGCATCACGAACACGCCGGTGGCGCCGGTCACCACGCCCGACAACGCCCCCACCAGCGGCCCCAGCCAACGCTCGCGCCGCTGCTGCACGCGGAACACCGGCGCAAGCAACGCATAGGCGGCATAGACCACCAATGCCACGCCCAGCGCAACGCGCGACCAAGTGCGATCGACCCGCACCAGCAGCGCCGCCGAGCCCAGCGTCACCACCACCACGGCCAGCATCATCGGCCACAGGCGCCGCACGATGCGGTCCAGTGATGGCCCGGACAACAGCTGCCACGCATTGGTGACGAAGGTGGGAATGAACAGCATCGACGCCGCCGACACCGGCGACAGCGTGCTGCCCAGCAGCCCCATCGCCACCGTCGGCAACCCCATCCCAGTCACACCCTTGACCACACCGGCCAGCACGAACACCACCACCAGCAGCACGTAGAAGTACATCGATTCATTCATGCCTTCATTGGATCGGCCGGCCGCTCGGCGCACAATGCGGTGTTTCCGGCCTTGCCTTCGGCTGATCCGAAGGCGCAGCCGTTGCGATGAGGGCATCACATGCGGATGGATATCGCCGACCTGCGCCTGTTCCTGGCGATTGCCGAGGCGGGCAGCATCACGGCCGGCGCAGCGCAGGCAAACCTGGCACTGGCGTCGGCCAGCGAACGCCTGCGCACGATCGAAGCCGATGCCGGCACCGCGTTGTTGAACCGGCACCCCCGCGGCGTCAGCCTGACCGAAGCCGGCGCCGCCCTGGCCCACCATGCACGATTGATCCTGCAGCAGCAGGCGCAGCTACGCGGTGAACTGCAGGCGTTCGCGCACGGCGCGCGCGGCACACTGCATCTGTATGCCAACACCGCAGCACTGACCAACTACCTGCCTTCGCGGCTGGCACCGTGGCTGGCCGAACGCCCGCGCCTGCACGTGGAACTGCTGGAGCGCACCAGCCCCGAAGTCGTGCGTGCGATCAACGCTGGCCAGGCCGAGGCCGGCATCATCAGTGATGCGGTCGACGCTGCCGGCCTGCAGCAGCACGTGGTCGCCGAAGATCCACTGGTGATGCTGCTGCCCGCAGACCATCGCCTCGCATCGCGGCGCAGCCTGGCCTTCGCCGATGTTGCCGGCGAGACCTTCGTCGCGCTGGCCGACGGCAATGCACTGCAGGCCTACATCGAAGACCAGGCGCGCGACATCGGGCGGCGCCTGGACGTGCGCATCCGCATGAAGACCTTCGAAGGGGTGTGCATCATGGTCGGCCACGACATTGGTATCGGCATCGTGCCGCGGACCATCGCCCGCCAGCACCGGCGCAGCACGCATACCGTTGCCGTACCGCTTGCAGATGCGTGGGCACAGCGCCGCCTGTGCGCCTGTTTCGCCGAGTGGGCGCAGCTGTCACCGGCGATGCGCAGCCTGCTGCACCACCTGGGCGTGCAAGCGCAGAAAATAGTGTGAAATGTTGTTGACACACTCTCTGCCGTGCCGCACAATTCATTTCCTGAGTCGCCCAGGTGGCGGAATTGGTAGACGCACTAGTTTCAGGTACTAGCGGGTAAAACCGTGGAGGTTCGAGTCCTCTCCTGGGCACCACGACTCAAGATGATCAAACCCGCGAAAGCGGGTTTTTTCGTTTCCGGAGGCTGGGTGGCACGCGATGACGTGGATCCACCAGACAGAAACCCCGCCTTACGGCGGGGTTTTGTGCGTTTCAACGCCAATGGTCGATCAATGCCCACCGCCCGCGGACGCCGCACCTGCGCCTGCGCCGAATGGCGGCTTGGCCAGCCACAGGAACGTAATGATCGCCAGGAAGATCCAGCCCAGCAGGAAGAAGATGTCGTTGAAGCCCATCTGCGATGCCTGGTGGTTGATCATGTTGTTCAGTACCGCTGCGCCGTGCTGCAGGTCGCCCTGCCCCATCGCCGTGACCTGGTCCTGCATGCCCGGCTGATAGGCCGAGATATGCTCGGTCAGGTCGGCATGGTGCACCTGGGTGCGCCGCGCCCACAGCCACGTCGTCAGCGACGCCGCGAAGCTGCCGCCCAGCGTACGCAGGAACGTGGCCAGGCCGGAGCCCGCCGCGATCTCGCGCCCATCCAGGTCCGACAGCAGGATCTGCAGCACCGGCATGAAGAACAGCGCGACGCCGATGCCCATGATCAGCTGTACGCCGGCCACATGCATGTAGTCCACCTGCAGGTTGAAGTTCGAGCGCAGGAAACTGGTCATCGACAGCACGATGAAGGCGATCGTGGCCAGCATGCGCATGTCGAAGCGCGATGCATACTTGCCCACGAACGGGGTCATGATCACCGGCAGGATGCCGATTGGCGCCGTTGCCAGGCCCGCCCAGATCGCGGTGTAGCCCATGTCACGCTGCAACCACTGCGGGATCAGCAGCGCCACGCTGAAGAACGCCGCGTAGGCCACCACCATCGCCAGCGTGCCGGCGCGGAAGTTGCGGTGCCGGAACAGCTTCAGGTCGACAATCGGATCCTTGTCGGTCAGCTCCCAGATCAGGAACACCGTCAGCGTCACCACGGCCACGCAGGCCAGCACCACGATCTTCATCGACGCGAACCAGTCCTCGTCGTTGCCCAGGTCGAGCACCAGCTGCAGCGCACCGACGCCGATCACGAGGGTAATCAGGCCGACGTAGTCCATCTTCGGCTTCTCGATCTGCTCCGGCCGCCCCTTCAGCTGGTTGCCCACCACCAAGGCAGCGAAGATGCCCAGCGGCACGTTGATCAGGAAGATCCACTCCCAGCTGTAGTTGTCGGTGATCCAGCCACCGAGGATCGGCCCGCAGATCGGCGCGACCACCGTGATCATCGCCAGCAGCGCCAATGCCTGCCCACGTTTCTCGCGCGGGTAGATCGAAACCAGCAGCGACTGCGTGATCGGGTACATCGGGCCGGCCACGAAGCCCTGCAGTGCACGCGACACGACCAACATGCCCATGCTCTGCGCCAGGCCGCACAGCAGCGAGGTGATGACGAAGGCCAGCGTGGCCCAGACGAACAGCTTGCGTTCGCCGAAGCGGCGGCTGAGCCAGCCGGTCAGCGGCAGCGCGATGGCCGTGCTGACCGCGAACGAGGTGATGACCCAGGTCGCCTGCTGCGAACTGGCGCCGAGATTGCCCGCGATGGTCGGCAGCGAGACGTTGGCGATGGTGGTGTCGAGCACCTGCATGAACGAGGCCATCGCCAGGCCGACAGTGCACAGTGCGACGCTGGGCGGCAGGAACCCGGAGGCCGCACCTGGCGCCGCCGGTGCGCCCGGAGCGCCGGGCGCGGCTGGAGCTTGTGCGGACATGGCGACCTCAGCCCACCTTCGCCTGCTGCTGCGGCAGGTTGCCCTGGATGATCGTGTGGATCACCTCGTCGGCATCATGCAGCTGCTTGGCATACACGTCGGTGTCGAACACCGTGCCCTTGGCCGGAGTGCTCGGCAGCACTTCGCCCTTCTGGTCGCGCAGGCTCACTTCAGCCTTCATCGACAGGCCGATGCGCAGCGGGTGTTCGGCCAGCTGCTTGGCATCGATGGCGATGCGCACCGGCACGCGCTGCACGATCTTGATCCAGTTGCCACTGGCGTTCTGCGCCGGCAGCAGCGAGAACGCCGAGCCGGTGCCCAGGCCCAGGCTCTGGATGCGGCCCTTGTACTTCACGTCGCCGGCGTACAGGTCCGACTTCAGCTCCACTTCCTGGCCCAGGCGCATGTGGCGCAGCTGGGTTTCCTTGAAGTTGGCCTCGACCCACATCTGTTCGGTCGGCACCACGGCCATCAGGGCATTGCCCGGCTGCACGCGCTGGCCGACCTGCACCGAACGACGGGCGACGTAGCCGGAGACCGGCGCGACAATGCCGGCGCGGGCGTTGTTGAGGAAGGCCTGGCGCAGCTGTGCGGCGGCGGCCTGCACGTCCGGCTGGGTGGCGATCACGGTGTCGTCGACCAGCGCGCGGTTGCGCTCGACGGTCTCGCGCGAACCGGCCACGGCCGCTTCGGCCGCGGCCAGCTCGTCGCGGGCGTGGGCCAGTTCTTCGTTGGAGATGGCGCCGGTGGCGGCCAGGTCCTTGCGGCGGGCGTAGTCTTCGCGCACGCGCTTCAGGGTCACCTGGCGGGCGTTCAGGTCCGCCTGCGCGCCTTCCACGCTGCGGTACAGGCCGCGGGTCTGGCGCACGGTCTTGGCCAGGTTGGCTTCGGCCTGCTGCAGCGCCACTGCGGTGTCGGACGGGTCCAGCTGCACCAGCAGCTGGCCGCGCTCCACGCGCATGCCGTCATCGGCATTGATGGCGACCACGGTGCCGGCCACCAGCGGGGTGATCTGCACCTGGTTGCCCTGCACGTAGGCATCGTCGGTCTCTTCGAACCAACGGCCGAACATGAAGTACCACAGCGCCAGAGCGGCAAGCAGCAGCACGACGATCACGAACAGGCCGCGCAGCAGGTTGCCGCGGCGGTTGGGGGCGGCCGGGGCCGCGGTGTCTTGGGTCTGGCTCATGTCGGAGATCTTCAGGAATGCGAGGAATCGGAATGGGAGGCGATCGGTGCGCGGTCGGCGTCAGTGGGCTGGAAACCACCGCCCAGCGCCTTGCTCAGGCGCACCGAGGACTGCACCTGCTGCGACTGCAGGCCGGCCAGCTGCTGCTGCGACTGCAGCAGGGTGGACTGCGCGGTCAGCACGTCCAGGTAGCTGCCGATGCCGGCGCGGTAGCGCTGCTGGGCCAGGTCGAAGGCAGCGCGTGCGGTGTCCACCGCCTGCTGCTGCGACTGCGCCTGCTGTGCCAGCGAGCGCACCGCGTTGACCTGGTCGGCCACATCACGCAGCGCATCGAGCACGGTCTGGTTGTAGTTGGCCACCGCCAGGTCGTACTGCGCATCGGTATTGGCCAGGTTGGCGCGCAGCTTGCCGCCTTCGAAGATCGGCAGGCTCAGCGCAGGGCCGATGTAGGCGAAGGTGGAACTGCTCTTCAGCAGGTCGCTCACATTCGGGGCGACCACGCCGGCCAGCGCGGTCAGGTTGAAGCTCGGGTAGAACTTCGTCTTCGCGACCTTGATCTGCTTGTCGGCCGCTTCAACGCGCCAGCGTGCGGCCACGATGTCGGGGCGACGGCCCAGCAGCTCGCTGGGCAGCACCCCAGGCAGCTGCAGCGCCACCGGGTTCAACGGCTGCGGGCGCTGGATCGACAGGCCACGGTCCGGGCCCTTGCCGACCAGCGCGGCCAGTGCGGTGCGGGCGGCGTCGATACGCTGCTGGGCGGCCTGCACCTGCTGCTGCGCGGCCGGCACGCGGGCCTCGGCCTGGCGCACCTGCAGATCACTGTCGATGCCGGCGCGGCGGCGCTGGCGGGTCAGCTCAAGTGACTTCTGCGAACGGCTCAGCTCTTCCTCGGCCACGTCGTTGAGCTGCCACGCGTAGGCCAGGTCGGCATAGGCCTGGGTGATGCCAGTGGACAGGTTCAGGCGGGCGGCCTGCGCTTCAACGGTGGCGGCGTGCGCACCGTCCACGGCGGCTTCCCAGGCGGCGCGCTTGCCGCCCCACAGGTCCACGCCGTAGCTGAAGTCGAAGGCGACCTGGCTGCTGCCGGCGTAATGGCCACCGATCTCGCTGCCTGCCATCGACTCAGGCAGGCGCAGGCCGGTGTAGCCACCAGACACCGACAGGCTCGGCAGTTCGTCGGCACGCGCAGTGCCGACCTGGGCCTGGGCCTGGCGCAGGCGCGCGTCGGCGGCGTCCAGGCTCGGGTGGCCAGCCAGGCCCTCGGCGACCAGCGCGTCCAGCTGCGCATCGCCCAGCGCCTTCCACCAGTCCTGCGCCGGGAAGCCGGTGGCGCTCAGGTCGGTGTCGGCCAGGGTGCGTTCGCTGTGCAGGCTGTCCACATCCAGCACGTGGCCCTGCGGATTGAGGCCACGACTGCTGGCACAGGCGGCCAGGGCCAGGGCCAGCGCTGACACCAGCAGCGTGCGCCCGGACCGGCGGAAAGTGAAATGCGGGATCGGGTTCATGGGGTCGTCAAGGAATCGCGGATTCGGGTAAGGAGGGACAGCAGCAGCGTGCGCTCGTCGGTTGAGAGATCACGCAGGGCGTAATCCATCACCGCGTCGCCGCGCAGCTTCAGCCGCGCCCACAACGCGCGGCCTTCATCGGTCAGCACGATCTGCAGCGCACGACGGTCCTGGGCATGCGGTTGGCGACGGACGCAGCCCAGTGCCTCCAGCTTGTCCAGCAGCCGGGTCACGGCGCTGGGCACCTGGTCGATGGCCTGGGCCAGTTCGTTGGCGGTGCACGGCGCCATGTTGGAAAGCACCTTCAGCCCGATGTAGTGGGTGAAGCCGATGCCCAGGTCTTCTTCCGCCATGGACGCGTCGAGTTGGCGGACCAGCCCGTCGCGCACCTGGCGCAGCAGCAGGCCGAAGCTGGGGGGAGTGGTTGCAGGACAGATCATGGGGGAGCATTCTCTTCCAAAAAAAATATTTCTCAATGGAAATATTCGATCTGGCATCGAATGCTGTGTTGCAGCAATGGGCTGGATCGGTGAAGGCGCCTACCTTAATGACCTGGTCAGCTGGCCCGGTAGTACAATTCAGCCAATGGATGACACATTTCAGCCAGCGGATATGATGAACAAGGCAGAAATCCCCCCTCCCAAGCGCCTGCTGCGCGACGACGCGCTGGACTGGTTCGAGCGCAACGACGGCCCATCGGTGGTCGCCTACCGCTTCGACAGCCCGCAGGGACTGGTCCGTGAGGTGGACTGGCACCATCACCAGCGCGCGCAACTGATCTACGTGGAGCGTGGCCTGCTGACCACCCGCACCTCGCACGGCACCTGGTCGCTGGCGCCGGGTTCGGCCGGCTGGATGCCGCCGCTGGAGCCGCACACGGTCACCCTCGACGGGCCGCTGCGTGGCTGGGGCATGGCGCTGGCCGCACCCGCCTGTGCCACCCTGCCCGCCGACCCCTGCGTGCTGGGCCTGTCCAAGCTGGCGCAGGCGCTGGCCGAGCGCATCTGCGAATGGCCGCTGGGCTATGACACCACGCCCGAGCGCCAGCACATCATCGAGGTGCTGCTGGACGAGATCCGCACCGCGCCGCGTCAGCGCATGCATCTGCCGATGCCCCACGACCGGCGCCTGCTGAAGATCGCCTCGCAGCTGCTGGCCGACCCGTCCGACGAGCGCAGCCTGGCCGAATGGGCCCACTGGGCCGGCCTGTCGCCGCGCAGCCTGACCCGTCACTTCCGCGACGAGACCACGCTCAGCTTCGCCCAGTGGCGGCAACAGGCCCGCCTGTCCGAGGCGTTGCGCCAGTTGACCGAGGGCCGCAGCGTGGCCGACATCGCCCACGCACTGGGCTTCAGCAGCGCCAGCGCGTTCGTCACCGTGTTCCGCCGTCACTTCGGGTTGCCGCCTGGGCGCTACCTGGCGCGGGCCGGGCATGGCCTGGAAACCGGGCTGGACCCTGCACGCGGCTTGGCATCCCCCGCCGCATCCGGATAATCACAGGATTGCGAGCGGCGACCGCCGTCGCCGCCTCCCGACATAGGTAACAACGCCGCATGACCGAACTTGCCCGTCCCGTGTTCCACGGATTCGAACAACTGCCGCTGCGCGAGTACGCCGAACGCGCCTACCTCGACTACTCGATGTACGTGGTCCTGGACCGCGCCCTGCCGTTCATCGGCGACGGCCTGAAGCCGGTGCAGCGCCGCATCATCTATTCGATGAGCGAGCTGGGCCTGAATGCCGCGTCCAAGCCGAAGAAGTCCGCGCGCACCGTCGGCGACGTCATCGGTAAGTACCACCCGCACGGCGACAGCGCGTGCTACGAAGCGCTGGTGCTGATGGCACAGCCGTTCTCGTACCGCTACCCGCTGATCGAGGGCCAGGGCAACTTCGGCTCCAGCGACGACCCCAAGTCGTTCGCGGCGATGCGTTACACCGAATCCAAGCTGACCCCGATCGCCGAAGTGCTGCTGGGCGAACTGGGCCAGGGCACCACCGACTGGGCACCGAACTTCGACGGCACCCTGCAGGAACCGACCTGGATGCCGGCGCGGCTCCCGCACCTGCTGCTCAACGGCACCACCGGCATCGCCGTGGGCATGGCCACCGACGTGCCGCCGCACAATCTCAACGAGATCGTCAGTGCGCTGCTGCACCTGCTGGACAACCCCGACGCCACCGTGCGCGACCTGTGCGAACACGTGCAGGGCCCGGACTACCCGTCCAGCGCCGAGATCATCACCGCGGCCAATGACCTGCGCAACATCTACGAGACTGGCAACGGCAGCGTGCGTGCACGCGCGACCTTCACCAAGGAAGCCAGCAACATCGTGATCACGGCGCTGCCGTTCCAGGTGTCGCCGTCGAAGGTGATCGAGCAGATCGCCGCGCAGATGCGCGCCAAGAAGCTGCCGTGGCTGGAGGACATCCGTGATGAATCCGACCACGCCAATCCGGTGCGCGTGGTGCTGGTGCCGCGTTCCAACCGCGTCGACGCCGACCAGTTGATGGGCCACCTGTTCGCCACCACGGACCTGGAGCGCAGCTACCGCGTCAACCTCAACGTGATCGGGCTGGACGGCCGTCCGCAGGTGAAGAACCTGAAGATGCTGCTCAGCGAATGGCTGACCTTCCGCAGCAACACCGTCACCCGCCGCCTGCAGCACCGCCTGCAGAAGGTCGAGCGTCGCCTGCACCTGCTGGAAGGCCTGCTGGTCGCCTTCCTCAACCTGGACGAGGTGATCCACATCATCCGTACCGAAGACGAGCCGAAGGCCGCGCTGATCGCGCGCTTCGGCCTGTCCGAGGAACAGGCCGAGTACATCCTGGAAACCAAGCTGAAGCAGCTGGCCCGCCTGGAGGAAATGAAGATCCGCGGCGAGCAGGATGAACTGGCCAAGGAGCGCGAGAAGATCCTCGGCATCCTGGACAGCAAGGCCAAGCTGAAGAAGCTGATCCGCGATGAACTGACCGCCGATGCCAGGAAGTTCGGCGACGCACGCCGTTCGCCGCTGGTGCAGCGCCAGGCGGCGCAGGCCATCGACGAGACCGAGCTGGTGCCGAGCGAACCGATGACCGTGGTGCTGTCGGAGAAGGGCTGGATCCGCGCCGCCAAGGGCCACGACGTCGATGCATCCGCACTGTCGTACCGTGAAGGCGACGGGCTGCAGGGCGCGGTGCGCGCTCGCAGCACCCAGCAGGTCGCGTTCCTCGACAGCGAAGGCCGCGCCTACTCGACGCCGGTGCACACCCTGCCCTCCGCGCGTGGCAATGGCGAACCGCTGACCGGCCGCTTCTCGCCGGCACCGGGCACCAGCTTCGTGACCCTGGCCAGCGCCGAGCCGGACACCCGCTTCGTGCTGGCCTCCAGCCACGGCTATGGCTTCGTCACCCGCTTCGAGAACCTGATCGGCCGCAACAAGGCCGGCAAGGCGATGCTGAACCTGTCGGCCGGCTCGTCGGTGCTGACCCCGTCGGTGGTCGCCAACGTCGCCACCGACCGCATCGTGGCGGTGACCAGTTCGGGCAACCTGTTGGCGATCGCCGCCAACGACCTGCCGGAACTGGACAAGGGCAAGGGCAACAAGATCATCGAGATCCCGAAGGCCAAGCTCGCCACCGAACGCGTGGTCGCCATCGTGGCGATCAGCCCGGGGCAGACCCTGCAGGTGCGCAGCGGCCAGCGCACCATGGGCCTGAAGTTCAACGAGCTCGACGCCTATCTCGGCGCCCGCGCCACCCGCGGCCACCTGCTGCCGCGCGGCTGGCAGAAGGTGGAAGGGCTGTCGGTGGAGTGAGAGCTGGGGCCCTGCCCCTGGCGGGTGTCAACCTTTGTTGACACGCCTCGCCGGGGATCAGACACGAAAAGGCCGGGCATTCCCCGGCTTTTTCGTTGTCGGCTGGCGGGCGGTGGAGCAGCTCGCTGGCGAAGGCTGGCTGGCGATGCTCCGGTGCTGGCGGGCGACAGAACGCCGTGCTTCTGGTAGAGCCGATTGCTGGTCGGCTGCTCTTTGCTCTTGGTAGAGCCGACTGTTAGTCGGCTGCTTTACCGAAAAGCGGCCGACCAGCGGTCGGCTCTACCGGAAGGCAGCCGAGCATTGGCTCGACTCTACAAAAAGCGGTGCCGGTCAGTGCGCCGGGGCGCCGTTGCCGTCGATCTTGCTCAGCTGGTACAGCTCCAGGCCGATGCGCTTGATCAGGCCCAGCTGCTGCTCCAGCCACCAGGCGTGGTCTTCCTCGGTGTCCTTCAGCTGCGCCAGCAGGATGTCGCGGCTCACGTAATCGCCCTTCTCCTCGCATAGCTTCATGCCGGCGGCGAGATTGTTCCGAACCGCGTATTCAGTGTCGAGATCCTTCTGCAGCATCTCCTCCACGGTCTTGCCCGGCTCGGTGGCATGCGGGCGCATGTCCGGGTCGCCCCCCAGGAACAGGATCCGGCGGAGCAGCGCATCGGCATGCTGGGTTTCCTCTTCCATCTCGTGGTTCAGGCGTTCGTACAGCGCGAACAGGCCCTGGTCCTCGTAGCGGCGGGAATGGATGAAGTACTGGTCGCGGGCAGCGAGCTCGCCGCGCAGCAGTTCTTTCAGGCAGGCGATGACGTCCGGGTTGCCTTTCATGGGGTCTCCTGTGAATCGATGCGGCATAGGGTGCCGCATTTCAAAGTACGGTGATCTAATCGGAATCAGTCGCAGTTGCGCCTGCGGCTACAATCGGCCCACGAGTTCGGAAAGGACGTGCGATGCGACGTACATGGCGTTGGGTGCTGGGCGTGTTGATCGCCATCGTGCTGGTCACCGCACTGGTCCTGTGGCTGCTGCTGCGCGGCAGCCTGGCCGATCTGGACGGCGAGCATGCGCTGCCGGGGCTGGCCAAGCCGGTCACCATCGAGCGCGATGCGCTGGGCGTGGTCACCATCACTGCGGGCAGCCAGGCCGACGCGATGCGCGCATTGGGCCGCGTGCATGCGCAGGAACGTTACTTCGAGATGGACCTGATGCGCCGCAGCGCCGCCGGTGAGCTGTCGGCGCTGTTCGGACCGAAGGCCATCGACGCCGACAAACGCATGCGCGTGCATCGGCTGCGCGCGCGCACCGAGGCGAACATGCAGGCTGCGCTGGGCGACAACATCGAAGCGGTGAGCGCCTATGTCGGTGGGGTCAATCAGGGCCTGGCCGATCTCTCCGTGCGCCCGTGGGCCTACCTGCTGCTGCGGCAATCGCCACAACCCTGGCAGGCCAGCGACAGCGTGCTGGCCGGGCTGGCCATGTATGCCGACCTGCAGGATCCGGGCAATCAGACCGAGCTTGCGCTGAGCCGCATCCGCGCCGTGGTGCCGCCAGCGCTCTACGCGCTGATTGCCCACGACGGTACCGAATGGGATGCACCGCTGTTCGGCGAACCGAGCGGCAATGCTGCCCTGCCCGACGCCAGCCAGCTCGACCTGCGCACATTGAAGGGAAAGTCGGGCACCGAGCAGGAAGAAGCCGACGTCGTCGGCAGCAACAACTTCGCGGTGGCCGGGGCGCTTACCGCCGACGGCCGCGCGATCGTCGCCGACGACATGCACCTGGGCCTGCGTGCCCCCGGCCTGTGGTTCCGCGTGCGCCTGCGCTACCCCGATCCACAGGCTGCCGGCGGCCAGGTCGATGTCACCGGCTTCTCGCTGCCCGGCCTGCCGGCGGTGATCGTCGGCAGCAACGGGCACGTGGCCTGGGGCTTCACCAACAGCTACATCGACACCGCCGATTACCGCTCGGAACCGGCCAATGCCGAGGTGACCGTGCATGAAGAGCGGATTGCGGTGGCCGGCCAGGCCGACGTGCTGTTCCCGGTACGCGAAACCGCCTGGGGCCCGATCCTGCACGCCCATGCCGATGGCAGCGGTGACGCGCTGCGTTGGGTCGCCCACCTGCCCGGCGCGGTGCGGCTGGACTTCGGTGACCTGGCCCGCGCTGGCGATCTGGACGCTGCACTGAAGTTCGCCGACCACGCCGGCATTCCCGCGCAGAACCTGGTGGTCGGCGACCGCAGCGGACGCATCGCATGGCGGCTGATCGGCGCCCGCCCGGATCGCGGTCCGGGCTGCGCGCCGGCCGGCTTCAGTGCCGGCAACAACCAAACCTGTGCGCCGTGGCCGATCCGCAGCGATGCTTCACCGGCATTGATCGATCCTCCCAACCACCGCCTGTGGACCGCCAACGGCCGCGTCCTCGACGGCGAGGCACTGGCCAGCGTCGGCAACGGTGGCTATGACCTGGGAGCACGGGCGCGGCAGATCCGTGACCTGCTGGCGATCCAGGAGCGCTTCGACGAGCACGACCTGCTGGCGATCCAGCTCGACGATCGCGCGGTGTTCCTGCAGCGCTGGTGGGCCCTGCTGCACGACGTCATCGAGCGCAGTGACGACCCTGCACTGAAGCGTTTGAAGGAGGCCAGCCATCAATGGGACGGCCGTGCCTCGGCCAGCTCGGTCAGCTACCGGGTGGTGCGCGAGTTCCGTACGCAGGTGATGACAACACTGTCCGATGCACTGCTGGCACCGGCCAATGCGCAGCTGGGCGATGACTATCTGGAGCCGCGCCTGGCGCAGCTGGAAGGCGTGGCCTGGCCGATGCTGCAGCAGCGTCCGGCCAATCTGCTGCCACCGGCCTTCGACAGCTGGGATGCGCTGCTGATCGACGCCGCACGCCGCACCGAGAGCGAGCTGGCCAGGCAGGGCCCACTGGCCAAGCGCAGCTGGGGCGAACGGAATACGGCGGCGATCTGCCACCCCATCGCACGGGCGCTGCCGGGCATCGCCAAACACTGGCTGTGCATGCCGGCCGACCGCCTGCCCGGCGACCGCGACATGCCGCGCGTGCAGACGCCGGGCTTCGGTGCTTCCGAACGCATGGTGGTTTCGCCCGGGCACGAGGCCGACGGCATCGTGCATATGCCCGGCGGCCAGAGCGGGCACCCGCTGTCGCCGTACTGGGGCGCCGGCCACGAAGACTGGGTGCATGGGCGGCCGACGCCGTTCCTGCCCGGCAAGGCGCAGCACACGATGACGCTGGTGCCAGCGCGCTGACGGCGGCACCCACATGCCCAAGGGTGCGCTGCACGCTGTAGAGCCGAGCCCATGCTCGGCTGCTTCTGGCGCCGAGTCGAGCATGGACTCGGCTCCACAGAATGTCGGCGCGGCGCTACCGGGTCAGCCCCTGCGCCGCTCGATCAGGTTCAGCAGCGGCCCGGTCATCGCCGTGGTCACCAGCGCCATGATCACCAGCACTGCAAACAGGCGGTCGCCGAGCAGGCCCAGCTCGTAGCCCAGGTTGAGCACGATCAGCTCCATCAGGCCCCGGGTGTTCATCAGCGCGCCCAACCGCCACGCCTCGCGCGTGGGCATGCCGGCACTGCGTGCGGCACTGAAGGTGCCCAGCAGCTTGCCGGCCGTGGCCACTGCGATCACCACACCACACAGCACGATGTCGCTGGCCTGCAGCGCGTCGGCGCGCATGCGAAGGCCGGTCATGGCGAAGAACAGCGGCAGCAGCAGGGTCACCGCGAACGGTTCGACGCGGGCCATCAACAGGCCGCGCAGCTGCGCGTTGGACGACACCGCCACGCCCGCAGCGAACGCACCGAACAGCGCGTGGATGCCCAGCATTTCGGTGATCAGGGCACTACCCAGCGACAGCAGCAGGATGCCGAGCAGCCAGCGCCCCTCACGGCCCGGCGCAATCTCCTGGCGAGCGAACCACGGCTTCACCAGCCCCAGCATCAGCACCACGAAGGCGACCACGCACAGCAGATTGAGACTGGCCGGCAGCCAGCCGCTGGCCTGTGCCGCCGCCACGATCAGTGCCAGCAGGCACCATGCGGTGGCATCGCCCAAAGCCGCGCAGGCGATGGCGGTCTGGCCCAGCGGCGTCTGCGTGATGCCACGGTCGGCGAGGATGCGCAGCAGCACCGGGAACGCGGTGATGCTCATCGATATGCCAACGAAAAGCGCGAATGCGGTGAAGCCCACGCCCTGCGGGCCGTGCTGCGGGTACAGCCAGATCGCCAACGCGACGCCGAGCACGAACGGCACCGCGATGCCGGCATGGCTGACCGTGAAGGCGAAACGCCGGCGGCCGCGCAGTGCCGCCAGGTCCAGTTCGGCACCGGCCACCAGCAGAAACATCAGCACGCCCAGCTGGCTGAGCATGCCCAGAGGGCCCAGCGAACTGGCCGGGAACAGCGCACCCTGCAGCTGCGGCAGCAGGCTGCCGAGCACCAGCGGCCCCATCATCAGGCCGGCGGCCATCTCGCCGATCACCGCCGGCTGCCCCAGCCGCTTCAGCAGCGCACCGGCGCCCTTGGCTACCAGCAACAGCACCAGCAGCTGCAGCAGGAACAGGCCCAGCGGTGACGCCAGATGCCGTGCCCAGCTGCCTTCGGCAGCGACCGTGGTACGCGCAACCGCCTCGGGGGCGGCCGGCCCGGCATAGCGCGCCAGCAGCACGCCGGCCAGCAACGGCACCCCAGCCCAGGCCAGGTAGCGCCATCCCCACTTCGTCGGCGACGGGTGCCCCCCGCGCTGTGCGTCCATGAACATTCCCCAATGCGCAGGGGGCGATCATACAAAAAGGGGACGGAGGGGATTAAGTCGTTTGTGCCCGCCGGGCATGGCCCGGCGCTACCATCGCTCGGTAGCACCGGGCCGTGCCCGGCGGAAGCATTACGCCAGTGCCTGCTCGTGCACGCCGGCGATCGCGCGGCCCGACGGATCTGCAGCCGCGGCGAAGCTGGCGTCCCAGGCAATGGCCGCGGGCGACGAACAGGCGATGGACTTGCCACCCGGCACGGTCTCTGCGGCTGCGCGGCTGGGGAAGAACTGCTCGAACAGGTGGCGGTAGTAGTACGCCTCCTTGGTCTGCGGCGGGTTGTGCGGGAAGCGCTTGTCGGCCGCAGCCAGTACACGGTCGCTCACCTGCGCCTCGGCATGTGCCTTCAGCCCGTCGATCCAGCCGTAGCCGACGCCATCGCTGAACTGTTCCTTCTGCCGCCACAGGATGCTGTCCGGCAGGTAGCCGTCGAACGCCTCGCGCAGCACCGCCTTTTCGATGCGGCGACCGCCAAAGCCGGCGCCCACCATCTTGTGCGCGGCATCGAAGCGCATCGCCACGTCGAGGAATTCGCGGTCGAGGAACGGCACGCGTGGCTCCACGCCCCAGGCCATCATCGACTTGTTGGCACGCAGGCAGTCGTAGTTGTGCAGCGCGTCGAGCTTGCGCACCAGCTCCTCGTGGAATTCACGCGCATCCGGCGCCTTGTGGAAATACAGGTAGCCACCAAAGATCTCGTCGCTGCCCTCGCCGGAGAGCACCATCTTCACCCCCATCGCCTTGATCCGCCGCGCCAGCAGGAACATCGGCGTCGAGGCGCGGATGGTGGTGACGTCGTAGGTTTCGATGTGGCGGATCACTTCCGGCAACGCATCGAGGCCTTCCTCGAAGGTGTACTCGAAGCCGTGATGCACGGTACCCAGCGCTTCGGCAGCAATGGCAGCGGCAGCCAGATCCGGCGAGCCCCTCAAGCCGATCGCGAACGAATGCAGGCGCGGCCACCAGGCTTCGGTCTGCCCGCCATCCTCGATGCGGCGACGTGCATAGCGCGCAGCCACCGCCGCCACCAGCGACGAGTCCAGGCCACCGGACAGCAGCACGCCGTATGGCACGTCGCTCATCAACTGGCGTTCCACCGCATGCTCGAAGGCCTGGCGCAGTTCGGCCAGATCGGCCTGGCGCCCCTGCACGTCAGCGTAGGCGCGCCACGACTGCTGGTAGTAGCGCACCAGCTCGCCACTGGCGCTGTCGAAATAGTGGCCCGGCGGGAACTGCGCGACATCGGCACAGGTATCGACCAGCGCCTTCATTTCCGAGGCCACGCGCAGGCGGCCCTGGGCATCGTGGCCCCAGTACAACGGCACCACGCCGATCGGATCGCGCGCCACCAGCACTCGGCCGGCATCACGGTCCCACAGCGCGAAGGCGAAGATGCCGTTGAGCTGCTCCAGCCACTGCGCCGGCGATCCGCCTTGGCGGTAAAGCGCGTTGATCACCTCGCAGTCCGAACCCGTCTGGAAGTCGTAGGCGGTGGTCAGCGTGGCCTTCAACTGCTGGTGGTTGTAGATCTCGCCGTTCACCGCCAGCGCCAGCTGGCCATCGGCCGACAGCAGCGGCTGCGAGCCACCGGCCGGGTCGACGATGGCCAGCCGCTCGTGGACCAGCAGCGCACCTTCGTCAAGATACACGCCGCTCCAGTCCGGGCCGCGGTGGCGCTGGCGCTGCGACAGTTCCAGCGCATGGCGGCGCAGAGCCGGAAGATCGTCACCGGCCTGCAGGCCGAAGATTCCGAATATCGAACACATGGGGGGGGAGCTCCTGTTGGGGGAATTTCACGGTTGGGAGGGTGTTCGACCGGCCATCCAGGCCCGGGTGGGGCTGCGCCCGGGCACAAAAAAACCCGCATCGACCGATGCGGGTTTTCTGGTGTCCGGGCGTGTGTTGCTGTCTATCTACCCAGGGCGCAGTCCCGCATCGGCCGCGCACGATTATTCGCGCGCAGATTATTGCGGTTGTTGTTATTGACGGCGGTGGCCAGGCGGATCGACATGGCATCGACCCTACCCCGGATTCCGGCGCTGCGCAACCGTTGCATTGGCAACCAGGTGAAGGTGTGCCGACCAACGGTCGGCACCCAGCAGTCGGCACTCACAGGGGGAGCGCCGGGCCGTGCCCGGCGCCATGCCTCACGCCAGCAGCCGTTCCACCAGGCGCTGGTAAAGCCCCGGCAACGCTTCCAGATCATCCACGCGCACGTTCTCATCCACCTGGTGGATGCTGGCGTTGACTGGCCCCACTTCGATGCACTGCGCACCCAGCGGCGCGATGAAGCGTGCATCGGAGGTGCCGCCACCGGTGCTTTCCTCAGGGGCACGACCGATGTGCTCGGCCAGCACCGCGCGTGCGGTGGCGCGCAGCGTGCCTTCCGGGGTGTAGAACGGCTCGCCGCTGCGATGCCACTTCAGCGCGTACTGCAGGCCGTGCCGGTCCAGCAGCGCGGTGATCTCCGTTTCCAGCTTCGGTGCATCCCAGTGCGGGTTGTAGCGGATGTTGAAATCGACCTCCAGCTCCCCGGGAATCACGTTGTTGGCGCCGGTGCCGGCACGGATGTTGGAGATCTGCAGGCTGGTCGGCGGGAAACTCTCGTACCCCTCGTCCCAGCGTCGCGCCGTCAGCTCGGCCAGGGCCGGCGCCGCCAGGTGGATCGGGTTGCGTGCCTTCTCCGGATACGCCACGTGACCCTGCACGCCCTGCACGCGCAGCTTGGCCGACAGGCTGCCGCGACGCCCGACGCGCAGCAGGTCGCCCAGCGCCGCTGTCGATGATGGCTCGCCGGTAATGCACCAGTCGATGCGCTGGCCGCGCTCGGCGAACAGGCGCGCGACGTGGCGCACGCCATCGATCGCGTCGCCTTCCTCGTCGCTGGTCAGCAGCACCGCCAGCGTGCCGGGGTGATCGGGATGCGCGGCGACGAACTGCTCGGCGGCCACCACGAACGCGGCCACGCTGCCCTTCATGTCGGCGGCGCCACGGCCATACAGCACGCCATCGCGGATCTGCGGCGTGAACGGATCGCTGGTCCAGGCCTCGCGCGGGCCGGTGGGCACCACGTCGGTATGGCCCAGCAGCACCAGCACCGGCGCACCCTGGCCGTGGGTCGCCCACAGGTTGTCGACCTCACCCAGACGCAGCTGGTCACAGTGGAACCCTGCCTGCTTCAACCGCGCCGCCAGCAGTGCCTGGCAGCCGGCGTCTTCCGGGGTAACCGAGGGGCGCGCGATCAGCTCGCAGGCCAGGTCGAGGACGGCACTCATGACTGGCCCACGCCGAAGCGGGCCTTGAAGCCGTTGTCACTGAAACCCTGGCTGGCCTTGCCGTCGGCCGTGACCACCAGCGGGCGCTTGATCAGCTGCGGGTACTCGCGCAGCAGCAGCTTCCATTCGGCCTCGGAGTCCGCGGCCTTGCGGTTGTCCGGCAGCTGCCGCCAGGTGGTGGAGGACTTGTTCACCATCGCCGCCAGCCCCCCCAGCTGCGCGGCCCATTCCAGCAGCGTTTCCGGGCTGGGCTTGTTGTCGCGGTAGTCGACGAAGGTGTACGGCACGCCGAAGCGGTCCAGCCACTTGGTCGCCTTCTTGCAGGTATCGCAGTTCTTCAAACCGTAGACAGTGGTGCTCATGGCCATCTGTGATGCTGGAAAACAGAGCGGCAGAATCTCACAACAGGCGTTCGGGCACGACCCTGAACGGCACGGCACGGTGGGTCGCCTGCCACAGCGCGGCGCACGCGGCAGGCGCGGCAGCATCCGCCCGAACAGGACGTCGGAGGGATGCCGGTAGCTCGCGTACTGCGCCGGATCCTCCGGCGCAGTCACCTTCAGTCGGCCAGGCCGCGCAGCAGGTCGTTGACGCTGGTCTTGCTGCGGGTCCTGGCATCGACCTGCTTGACGATCACCGCGCAGTACAGCGAATGGGTACCGTCCTTGCTCGGCAGCGAGCCGGACACCACCACGCTGTACGGCGGGATGTAGCCGTAGCTGATCTCACCGGTGGCGCGGTTGTAGATGCGGGTGCTCTGGCTGAGGAACACGCCCATGCCGATCACGCTGTGGTGGCCGACCACCACACCCTCAACCACTTCCGAGCGGGCACCGATGAAGCAATGGTCCTCGATGATGGTCGGGCTGGCCTGCAGCGGCTCCAGCACGCCGCCGATGCCGGCACCGCCGGACAGATGACAGTGTTGGCCGATCTGCGCGCAGGAACCGACCGTGGCCCAGGTGTCCACCATGGTGCCTTCGCCGACATAGGCGCCGATGTTGGTGAAGCTCGGCATCAGCACCACATCCTTGCCGAAATACGTGCCACGGCGAGCAATCGCGCCCGGCACCACGCGCACGCCGCCTCGGCGGAACTTCGCTTCGTCATAGCCGGCGAAGCGCGATTCGACCTTGTCCCAGAACGGTGCCGGGTGTGCATCGACCACCGCCATGTCGTTGACACGGAAATACAGCAGCACCGCCTTCTTCAGCCACTCGTTGACCTTCCAGCCGCCCTGGCCGTCCGGCTCGGCGACGCGGAATTCACCGCTCTCCAGGCCGTCGATCACACGGTTGACCAGCGGCCTGGTCGAGCCTTCCAGTTCGTGCAGGGTCAGCGTGGCGCGGCGTTCGAAGGCACTTTCGATGCCGAACTTCAGTTCTTCCACGCCCGGCGCGGCCGGCTTGCGCAGCGACTTGCGGGCGATGGTTTCGGCGCGTGCGGCTTCTGCGCTCTTGGCCGGGGCCTTCTTCGGTGCCGCCACCTTCTTCGCCGGCGCCTTCACCACCGCGGCTTTCTTCGGCGCGGCAGCCTTCTTCGCGGCCGGCACGGCGGCAGTTTTCTTGGCCGCTGCGCTCTTGGCGGTGGCAGCAGTCTTCTTAACAGGCTTGGTGGCCATCAGGCGGGGTCTCCGGCGTTTCGATCAGGGTCCAGGCAGGCCAGCATCGCGTCATGCAGCTGCTGCCGGGCAGGTTCAGTCAGGGGGAGGTCGTGTTCGTCACTGATCACGAAGGTGTCTTCGGCGCGTTCGCCGAATGTCGCAATGCGCGCATCATGCACGCGCAGGCCCTGGTTGCGCAGCACGAACGCCACATCGGCCAGCAGGCCGGGGCGGTCGGGGGCGACCAGGGCAAAACGGGTTGCGCCCGGTTCATCGCGGAATTCGATGCGCGGCGCAAAACGGAAATGACGCAGCTGCCGCGGCACCACCCGGCGTGACGGCCGAAGCCGCGCAAGGTCGCCACTCAGGGCCTCGCGCAGCGCCGCTTCCAGATTGGCACTGTTGCCATCGGCAAACGTGTCGGCCGGGTTCACTTCGAAGGTATCGAAGATGGTGTCGGCCGGGCCGTCCAGCACGCGTGCACGGTGGATCCCGTAGCCCTTGCGGTCCAGGGTCATCACGATCGCGGCGAACAGGCCGTCGCGGTCGGGCGAGTGCACGAACACTTCCAGCGCGGGGTCGTCGACACTGATCCGGCGGACCTTGACCAGGGTCTGGCCCTGCTTCACCGGCACCAGCGCAGCGGCCTGCCAGGCCAGCTGCTCGGGGCGCAGGCGGATGAAGCCCTCATCGGGCATCACCGCGAACTGGCGGTCGATGGTGGCATCGTCGTAACCCTGCTCGCGCACCAGTGCGCGCACGCTGTCACGCGCCTCGGCCACACGCTCGGCGGCGGGCACCGGATGCTCCAGCCCTTCGCGCAACGCGCGCCGGGTGGCGAAGTAAAGGTCGGCCAGCAGGCGATCCTTCCAGGCGTTCCACAGTTTCGGGCTGGTGCCGGCAATATCGGCACAGGTCAGCAGATACAGGTAGTCCAGACGGTCGCGGCTGCCGACCAGGGTGGCGAAGCGATGGATCACCACCGGGTCGGCAATGTCCTGCTTCTGCGCGGTCACCGACATGCGCAGGTGCTGTTCGACCAGCCAGGCGACCAGTTCGGTATCGGTGCCACTGAGCGCATGTGCCTGGCAGAACGCGCGCGCGTCCACCGCACCCAGCTCGGAGTGGTCGCCGCCGCGGCCCTTGGCAATGTCATGGAACAGGCCGGCCAGCAGCAGCAGCTCCGGCTTGCGCAGGCGCGGCCACACTTCGTGCGCGATCGAGAAGCGCTCGTCGGCACGGCTGCTGGCGAACAGGCCGATGTTGCGCAGGACCATCAGCGTGTGCTGGTCGACGGTGTAGACATGGAACAGGTCGAACTGCATGCGCCCGCTGACTTGGGCGAACGCGGGAATCCACTGGCCAAGCACGCCCAGCCGCGCCATGCGCGAAAGCGTGTCGACCGGGCGCTGGCCACGCAGCAGGGCAAGGAAGTGCTCGCGTGCGTCGGCGTCGGCCTGGTCATAGGCCGGCAGCAGCGGCAGCGACTCGGCCAGCGCACGCGCGGTCAGCGAGTGCAGGCCGCGCACCTGCGGGTTGTTGGCCCAGCTGGAAAACAGCGCGAACACTTGGCCAATGTCGCCCTGCGGCCAGTCGGCCTCGTTGGCGGCCAGGTAGCCACGACGCAGGGAAAAGCCCACGGTCAGCGGCTCCGGCTGCGCCTCGCCGTCGAACTGCTCCTCGAAGCGCTGCAGCAGGCGGTCGCTGATCCGCCGCACCACCAGCGCGGCGCGGTAGAAGCCCTGCATCATTTTCTCGACACCGAGGCTCTCGGCGTCGTCTTCGAAGCCCAGGCGCGCGGCGAGGGTCTTCTGGTAATCGAAACGCAGGCGCTCTTCCGGGCGACGTGCTACCAGGTGCAGGCCAAACCTCAGTCGCGCCAGCACGGCACGTTCGCGCTTGAGCGCCGCGGCTTCGTCGGCACCCAGATGGCCGAGCCCGACCAGGGCTTCCAGGTCGCGCACGCCGAACGCGCGCAGTGCCATCCAGCCCAGCGTGTTGAGATCGCGCAGGCCACCGGGGCCATCCTTCAGGTCCGGCTCCAGGTTGTCGGCGGTATCACCGAAGCGCTGGTGACGGTTGCGCAGCTCTTCCAGCTTGGCCAGGAAGAAAGTGCGTGCCGGCCACAGTTCGCGATCGTCGATGGCCTCGCGCAGCGCGCGGCGGGCGGCGTCATCGGCCAGGATCGGACGCGCCTCGATCAGCGCGGTCAGCACGGTCTGGTCAGCCGCCGCCTCGCGGCACTGCAATGCAGAACGCACCGCATGGCTGACCGCCAACCCCCAGTCCCACAGCAGCGCGAACAGCCGCGCCAGGGCCGCTTCGTGCGCCAGTTGCGCCGGCGGATCGCCGAACACCAGCAGGTCGATGTCCGATCGCGGGAACAGTTCACCGCGGCCATAGCCGCCCACCGCGAACAGCGACAGGCCGCTGCCGGCCGGCAGGCAACGCTGCCACGCCAGGCGGATCAAGTGGTCGGCAGCGCGCGCACGCAACGCCAGCAGGCGCTCGATGTTGTCGCCCTGGTCGAAGCGGCGGTACAGGCGTGCGTCGGCCTGCTGCAGCGCCTGCCGCGCCGCAGCGGCCCAGTCCGGGTCGTTGAGCGACGCGGCCGGCGTGTCCAGCAGCGAACTCGCCGGCAGCATCGTCAGGAAACCTGCGACTCGCCCGGCGACAGGGTCAGCACGTCGACGCCGGTCTCGGTGACCGCGACCATGTGCTCCCACTGCGCCGACAGCTTGCGGTCCTTGGTCACCACGGTCCAGCCATCCGGCAGCACCTTGTTGTAGCGGGTGCCCTCGTTGATCATCGGTTCGATGGTGAAGGTCATGCCCGGCTGCAGCACCAGGCCCTGGCCCGGGCGGCCGTAATGCACCACCTGCGGCTCATCGTGGTAGACCTTGCCGATGCCGTGGCCGCAGTACTCGCGCACCACGCTGAAACGCTCGCCTTCGGCATAGCTCTGGATGGCATGGCCAATGTCGCCCAGGGTGGCGCCCGGACGCACGGCGCGGATGCCGCGCCACATGGCTTCGTAGGTGGTTTCCACCAGGCGGCGGGCCATCACCGACGGCGTGCCGACGAAGTACATGCGACTGGTGTCGCCGTGCCAACCGTCCTTGATGACGGTGACATCGATATTGATGATGTCGCCATCCTTGAGCACCTTCCCTTCACTGGGGATGCCGTGGCAGATGACATTGTTGACCGAGGTGCACACGGTCTTCGGGAAGCCGCGGTAGCCGACGTTGGCCGGAATGGCGCCCTGCACGTTGACGATGTGGTCGTGGCAGATGCGGTCCAGCTCCTCGGTGGTGACACCGGGCTTGACGTGGGGGGTGACGATGTCCAGCACTTCGCTGGCCAAGCGGCCGGCGATGCGCATCATCTCGATTTCCTGCGGGGTTTTCAGATTCACGCTCATGGCACCCATTATCGCCGATCCGGCCGCAATCTGAACGAACGCCACCCAACTGGCATTCCGGGCCATGCACCGGGCCATGCACGCTTTCGGCAAGGAAAATGAAAGCGTGATGCCCTCCACCCTTTCGCCCGCCTGTTTATCACGGATTACAGACACTTACGCCACCTAAGCTGGGGTCACCGTCGCCGAAGCGGTGCCGATCGTGCCGCCTTCGCCTTGTTCAACGGACCTTCGGGTCAGGGAGGTTGTCCATGCGATCCGCGCTTCGTTCTCCGCTTGCCTGGGCCTTCGCCGGCCTCCTGCTGTCCAGCCCGGCCCTGGCCGCAGATACCACCACCTTCAACGTCACGCTGGTGGTCACCAAGGCCTGCACCATCACGGCCGCGGCCGCTACCAACGTCGACTTCGGCACGGCGGCGTCGACCACCGCCACGCCCACCCTCGGCCAGGGCACGGTCACCGCGCAGTGTTCGGCGCTGACGCCGTACACGATCGCGCTGAATGCGGGCGCCAACGCGGGCACCGCCAACGACGTCACCACGCGGCGCATGAAGAACACCAATGCCGCCGTGACCGCCAACAACTATGTCGGCTACCAGCTCTACCAGGATGCCGCGCATACCCTGGTCTGGGGATCCACAACCGGCACCAATACCCAGGCCGGCATCGGCACCGGCCTGGCCGTGCCGTACGTCGTCTACGGCCAGATCCTGAACCTGAGCACCAACAACCCGGCCACCGGCAGCTACCTGGATACGGTTACCGCCACGATCACCTATTGATGGAGCACGCCCGCATGGCCGGACCCCGCCCGTGGCGCGCCACCGGCGTGGCGCTGCTCGCCCTGTGCCTGCTGGCCACCGCCACCGCCGGCGCCACCAGCCTGCAGGTCGCGCCGACCAGCCTGCAGCTGGAGGCGCGCCAGCGTGCGGCTGAGCTATGGCTGACCAACAGCGGCACCGCGCCGGTGAAGCTGCAGGTGCGCGTGTTCCGCTGGGTGCAGCAGGACGGCCAGGAACGGCTGCTGCCCACCGATGAGCTGATGGCCACACCGCCCATGCAGGAACTGGCTGCGGGCCAGCAGCAACTGGTGCGGGTGATGCGTCCGGACAACGAGCCACCGCCTGCACAACGGCACTACCGATTGATCGTGGACCAGATCCCGGACCTGGCCACGCGTGCCGAGGGCATGCAGTTCGTCCTGCGCTATTCGATCCCCGTGTTCGTGCAGCCTTCGGCCGGCGCCCTCGCCCCACAGTTGCAGGCCCGCCTGGTGACACTGGCGGATGGCCGCAATGGCGTGGAGGTGGCCAATACGGGTGACAGCTACGCGCAGATCGCCGATCTTGCGCTGGGCAGCGCCACGCGTCCGCGCATCGTCCATCCCGGATTGCTGGGCTACGTGCTGCCGGGCCAGGTGATGCGCTGGCCGATCGAGCGCGTGGCGATCGACCGCGACAACGACCAGATCACGGCCAAGCTCAATGGCGAGTCGGAACAGACGCCACTGTCGCCCCCACCGGCTCGCTGAGGCCTTGATGGGCGCGTTGCTGGCTGCCCTGGCTCCCGCGGCGACCGAGGCCGCCGATGCGTCCGGCGCGGCCGTTGATGTCTCCGGCGTGTCGGCCGATGCCACCCTGCCGCCCCCGACCCCATTGACCGCCAGCCAGACGCTGTACCTGGATGTGTCGCTCAACAGCACGCCACGCGGCCTGCTGCCGTTCATCGAGAACCGCGGCCGGCTTCAGGCCAGCCCCGAGGTGTTGCGCCAGCTCGGCTTCAATGCCAGCGGCGAGGTACCGGTCTACCTGGACCAGATCAGTGGCGCGGTGGTGCGCTACGACGCGCACATGCAGACCCTGGCGCTGGATGTGCCGCTGGACCAGCTGACCCTGCCGACCACGGTGCTCAGTCGGCCGCAGGCGCGTGCGCCGACTGGCACTGCCTCGCCGGGCGTGCTGCTCAACTACGACGTATACGGCAGCCGGGTGGACACGCTCGGCAACCTCAGCCTGAGCTCGGAGCTGCGCGTGTTCGGCATCGGCAACGGGACTTTTGAGAACACCGCCATCAGCCGCCGCTACCAGCAACCCGGTGATCGCCGTTGGCGCGGCGAAAGCGTGCGCCTGGACACCCGCTGGAGCCTGGACTTCCCCGACAGCGCAACGACGCTGGAGGTCGGCGACTTCTACAGCGGCTTCGTCGACTGGACCCGGCCAGTGCGCCTGGGTGGCGTGCAGATCGGTCGCAACTACGGGCTGCAGCCCTATCGCGTACTGACGCCCACGCCGAGCTTCCTCGGCCAGGCCGTGGTGCCCTCCACGGTCGAGCTGTACGTGGATGGCCTGCGCCAGTACAGCGGACAGGTCCCGGTCGGTCCCTTCCAGCTGGCGGCACAGCCTGGTATCAGCGGCACCGGCAATGCGCAGGTGGTGGTAACCGATGCGTTCGGCCGCATGCAGACACTGGATTTCAGTTTCTATGGCACCCAGCAACTGCTGGCCAAGGGCCTTTCGGACTGGTCGGTCGGCGTCGGCCAGCTGCGCGAGGACTTCGGCCAGCGCTCCTTCGGCTACGACGATCGCTCGGTGGCCAGTGCCAGCTGGCGCGGCGGCATCAGCGATGCCTTCACTGGCGAGGCGCATGCCGAAGGCGGCGGCGGCCTGGCCCAGGCCGGCATCGGCGGCTGGTGGCTGCTCGGCGCTGCCGGCGTGTTCAATGCGGCCTATGCACGCAGTGATTACCACGGCCTGCGGGGCGGGCAATGGGCGCTGGGCTACAGCTGGAACAACCGCCGCTTCAACGTCAATCTGCGCAGCGTGCGCAGCCACGGCGACTACCGCGACCTGGGCGCACTGCAGGGCAACCTGCCACCGAGCATCAGCGAGCAGGCCACCCTCGGCCTGGACCTGCTGCGGCTGGGCACGCTCAGCGCAAGCTACCTGCGCCTGCGCTACCCCGACGGCGACGACAACCGCTACGCCAGCCTGTTCTGGTCGCGCAGCTGGAGCCAGCGCTGGTCGGCCTACCTGTCGATGAACCAGAACCTGGACCAGAGCGACGACCGCAGCATCTACCTGTCGCTGACCGCCAGTCTGGGCAACAACCGCCAGGCCAGCCTCTCGAGCCAACGCAACGGCGACAGCCAGAGCTGGGTCGCGGACGTGACCCAGCCGGTGCCCGGCGATGGCAGTGCCGGCGGCGTCGGCTGGCGCGCACAGCTGCGCCATGGCGAGGACGGCAATGGCGGCCTGGCCGAGGTCGGCATCCTCAACGATACCGGCCGCTATTCGTTCGGCGCCTCGCGCCAGGGCGGGCTGAACTATGCCTACGCCAGCGCCAGCGGCAGCGTGGTGTGGATGGGTGGCCACACCTTCGCCACGCGCGAAGTGTCGGACGCGTTCGCGGTGATCAGCACCAGTGGCGTCGGCGGCGTGCCGGTGCGGCTGGAAAACCGCCTGATCGGCGTCACCGATGATCGCGGCCTGCTGCTGGTCAGCCCGTTGCTGTCCTGGCAGCGCAACCGGGTCTCGATCGACACCCTGGACCTGCCCGAGGACATGCGTGCCGACCGCATCGAGAATTGGGTGACCCCGCGCCAGCGCGCCGGCACCCGGATTGCCTTCGAGCTGCGCTCGCGACCGTCGCTGAGCCTGACCCTGCTGGCAATGGACGGGCAGCCGCTGGAGGTGGGCAGCGAGGTGCAGCTGCCCGATGGCCGCCAGGCCACGGTCGGCTATGACGGCCTGCTGTACCTGGAAGACGTTGCCGCCGGCAGCGTGCTGTACGTCACCACCAGCCGCGGCCCCTGCCGGGTGAAGGTCCCCGACCCGCCCAGGGTGGTGGCGACCGGCGCGCGGCCGAAACCGGCGCCGCTGCAGTGCATTCCGGAGGTGGCGCCATGAGGACATTGCTGCTCGGCCTGCTGCTGTTCGCTGGCCTGCTGGCGGCAGCACCGGCCCGCGCCGTCGCGGTCTGCACCGCGGTCGCCAATCCAACGCTGCCGTTCGGCAACATCAACAGCAATGCGCCTGGCCCGAGCACGGCCAACCTCAACATCACGGTGACATGCACCACCGCCGCGCTGAGCGCGCTGGCCACAACCGGTGTGCGCGTCTGCGTCGGCATCGGCGCAGGCAGTGGTGGCGGCAGCAGTTCAAGCTGGCGGACGATGAAGACCAGCAGCAGCGACAGCATGAACTTCCAGCTCTACAACTCCTCGGACTTCAGCCAGGTGACGGGGTTGGTCCCGCGCGGCACGCCCCCGGCACAGGAACTGACCATGACCTACAGCGTGCCGCTGGTCGCCGGCGGCAGCGGTGCGCAGTCCGCGCAGCTGTTCGGGCAGATTCCGGCCAACCAGATCCTGGCCTCCGGCGCCTACAGCAGCACCTTCAGCGGCGCCGACGTGGTGTTGACCTGGGCCTGGAACGAGGTCCTGCTCGGCAATGCCACAGTGCCCGCCACCTGCAACGGCGGCGCCACCGGCACCAACAGCGCAAGCGCAGCCTTCAGTTTCACCGCCACCGCCAATGTGCTGCCGCAGTGCGGCAGCTACGTCACCACCGACATGAACTTCGGCAACGTCACCGGCGGCATTCCCGCCAACATCGACCGGACCGCCACGCTGACACTGACCTGCCTGAAGAACACCGCCTTCCAGGTCGGACTCAACAACGGCCGGAACAACCCTGCCGCGACCAGCATCCGGCGCATGGCCACCACCATCGGCGGCAGTACCTACTACCTTCCCTACGAGCTGTACCGGGACTCGGCTCGGAGCCTGCGCTGGGGCAATACGTTGACTGTCGACACGGCCAGCGGCACCGGCACCGGCAGCGCACAGCAGCTGACCATCTACGGCCGGGTGCCGCCGGTCACCGGCCAGCCCCCGGCTGGTACCTACAACGACCTGGTGACGGTGACGATTACCTATTGACCGGCGTGCCGACCAACGGTCGGCACCCACCGGACGAAGGCCGTGCCGAGCGCCGGCTCGGCGCTACAGTTCCGGCACATCCCGCCGATACCGCGCAGCAGGTCTTTCAGCATGGTGGATGGCAGGTGGTTCGCACATTTTCGATCGCGGCGATGCTGGTCGCCAGTACGCCGGCCTTGGCCGAACCCAGCAGCTCCCTGCAGATCCGGCTGACCGTGGTCGACTCCTGCAGCGACGACACCGGTGGCGCGCGCTCTACGGCGCCGCACCAGCGCAGCGATACACCCCAGCTGCCATCCCAGGTGCGCGAGCTCGCACCACCGGCGACGGACGAGAACGCAACACCCGCCGTGACCCTCATCTACTGATGCGCGCGCTGCTGATCCTGCTTGCACTGCTCGCGCAGCCGGCTGCGGCGCTTGAGGTGTTGCCTACCACCCTGCAGCTGCCGGCCGAAGGCGGCCGCGCCGAGCTGTGGCTACGCAATCCCGGGCCCGGCCGCTGGCAGGGCCACGTGCAGGTGCTGGCCTGGGATCAGCAGCTGGACGCCGAACGACTGCAGCCCAGCGACCAGATCCGGGT
Organism: Stenotrophomonas sp. A3_2; assembly: GCF_036624925.1. Taxonomy (NCBI): domain Bacteria; kingdom Pseudomonadati; phylum Pseudomonadota; class Gammaproteobacteria; order Lysobacterales; family Lysobacteraceae; genus Stenotrophomonas; species Stenotrophomonas sp. A3_2. The sequence goes on along the minus strand of NZ_JAZKVY010000339.1, from coordinate 28,594 downwards.
CAGCCCGGCGCGGCTGGATCTCGCCCCGGGCGGTACGCAGCGCGTCTGGCTGCTGCCACGCGATCCGGCCGCGGCAATGGGTGAACAGGCCTACAGGATCGTGCTGACGCCGGCGCTGGCAGGGCTGCCGCGCTACTCGCTACCGCTGTTCCGGGGCGCCGCGGCGCCAGTGCTGCACGCCCGCCTGCAGGGTCGGATCGAGGCCCTGGGGTCGCAGCCTACGTTGCGACTCAGCAACTGCGGTACGCTGCACGGCCGCCTGCACGACCTGCGTTTCATCGCGGCGGACGGCCAATCGACAGTGCTGGTGGGCGGGCTGGCCGGCTACATCCTCGCCGGCCATGAACGACGCTGGCCCCTGCCCGCCCGCGCGGACAGTTACGCAGGTGGCCGCTTCCGGGCACGCCTGCAGGACGGCCGCGAGGTCGATCTGGCCGCATCTGACCCCGCAATTGCAGCGAGCGCCCGCAGCGGGCTATAATCGTCGGGATTCCTGCCGCCTGCGTGCGCGGGAACCCGTCCACACCGGACGTCACCGGTGAATCCACACCTGCTGCCCCCATCCGTGCCGGGGTGCTCCGCAAGGAGTTCGGCCACGGAGGCAACAGGGAAGCCCAACCCCGGAACCGATCGCGCTTCCACGCGTCCCGCATACCTATTCCCGCGGGCGGAATCGCTGGTTCCATATCAGGAGTATTGCAATGCCTCAGGTCACCATGCGTCAGATGCTGGAAGCCGGCGTCCACTTCGGCCACCAGACCCGCTACTGGAACCCCAAGATGGCTCCGTACATCTTCGGCGCCCGCGGCAAGATCCACATCATCAACCTGGAAAAGACCGTCCCGCTGTTCAATGACGCGATGAACTTCATCTCGTCGGTTGCCCAGAAGCGCGGCACCGTCCTGTTCCTGGGCACCAAGCGCAGCGCCCGCGAAACCATCAAGGAAGAAGCCGAGCGTTGCGGCATGCCGTTCATGAACCAGCGCTGGCTGGGCGGCACCCTGACCAACTTCCGTACCGTCAAGCAGTCGGTTGCCCGCCTGAAGGAACTGGAAGCCGGTGAAACCGACGGCACCTTCGAGAAGCTGGTCAAGCACGAAGTGCTGGGCCTGCGTCGCGAGCGCGACAAGCTGGAAGCCTCGCTGGGCGGCATCAAGGACATGAACCGCCTGCCGGACGCGATCTTCGTGATCGACATCGGCCACGAAGACATCGCGATCAAGGAAGCCAAGAAGCTGGGCATCCCGGTCATCGCCGTGGTCGACACCAACTACAACCCGGAACTGGTTGATTACGCCATCCCGGGCAACGACGACGCCATCCGCGCTGTGCAGCTGTACGCCCGCGCCGCTGCCGACGCCGTGCTGGAAGGCAAGGCTGCTGCTCCGCACGCCGCTTCGGTGCGTGAGGAAGAGTTCGCTGAAGCCGCTGCCGAAGGCGAAGAGAAGCCGGCCCGCCGCGCTCCGGCCAAGAAGGCTGCCAAGAAGGGCGACGACGCCCAGGCCTGATCCAGGCCACAGGGTGGACGCCCGGCGTCCACCCTCCTGCACGCAGCCCTTGGCGCGTGACAGGACCGTGTCACACGGGCCGGCCACCATGCCGGCCCAACCCCTTTCTTTCGTGAGGTAATCCCGTGGAAATCACTGCTTCCCTGGTCAAGGAACTGCGCGAGCGCACCGGCGCCGGCATGATGGAATGCAAGAAGGCGCTTACCGAAGCCAACGGCGACATCAACGCCGCTGCTGAAGCCATGCGCAAGTCCGGCGCTGCCAAGGCCGACAAGAAGGCTGACCGCGTGGCCGCCGAAGGCCGCCTGGGCCTGGCCCAGGATGGCGGCAAGGCCGTGCTGGTCGAAGTCAACTCGGAAACCGACTTCGTCGCCAACGACGACAACTTCAAGACCTTCGTCAACGCCGTCGCCGCTGCCGCCCTGGCATCGGGCGCCAACGACGTGGAAGCCGTGAAGGCTGCCACGCTGGCCGATGGCCGCACCGTTGAAGAAGCCCGCGCCACCGCCGTGCAGACCCTGGGTGAGAACATCCAGATCCGCCGCATGGTCAAGGTCGACACCACCGGCAACATCGGCGCCTACGTCCACACCAACGGCAAGGTCGGCGTGCTGGTTGACCTGATCGGCGGCGACGTCGAGCTGGCCCGCGGCCTGGCCATGCACGTGGCCGCGCTGAAGCCGCCGCACAACAAGGCTGCGGACGTTCCGGCCGACTTCGTCGAAAAGGAAAAGGAAATCGAGCTGGCCAAGATGTCCGAGAAGGACAAGGCCAAGCCGGCCGAGATCCTGGAAAAGATCATCAGCGGCAAGATCAACAAGATCGTCAGCGACGTGACCCTGTACGGCCAGACCTACGTGCTGGGCGACACCACCGTCGAGCAGGTGGTCAAGGCCGCTGGCGCCGATGTGGCTGGCTTCAAGCTGCTGATCGTCGGCGAAGGCATCGAGAAGGTGGTGGAAGACTACGCCGCCGAAGTTGCCAAGGCGATGCAGGTCTGATTCCAGCCCTCCGGCTGTGAAGCGACCAGAAGGAGCCGCGGGAAACCGCGGCTCTTTTTTTGTACCCACTGCATCGGTGGGTGGGCACCGTTGGTGCGCGCACTGACGCCAGGCACAGCCCGATATCAGGGCTCTTTGCGTTGCGCGCGAATCAAGCCGATACTCGGCGCAGGGAATCCACAGTCGCGTAGCAGGAAGGAAAATCGCGGACTGTGATGCATTCCTAGGTATTCTTGTCCTAATGGAATTGAACGACCCGACATGCCTCCCGAGCTGACAGCTGCCCTGGCGCTCTGCCGCAACCTGCCCTCGCCGCCCGGTATTGCCCTGCGCATCATCGAGCTGGCACAGGACCCGGAAGCGGATATCGCCACCGCCGCCGACATCATCGCCATCGACATGGCGCTGAGCGCTCGCATGCTGCGCATCGCCAATTCGCCGCTGTACGCCAGCCGCCGCCGCATCGAGAACCTTGGCCAGGCACTGACCATGCTCGGCCTTAACGCCACAATCAGCCTTGCCCTGGGTTTCACCGTCACCCAGGGCCTGACCGGCGGCGCAGGCGCCGACCACGACCTGCGCCAGCGCGCGTGGAAGCGCAGCATTCTCAGTGCACTGGCCGCCAGCCAGCTGGGCCAGGCCCGCGGCCTGCGCCGGCTGGAGGAACTGATGCTGGCCGGGCTGCTGCAGGACCTGGGCGTGCTGTGCCTGGCCCAGGCCGAATCGGAGCGTTACCTGCCGCTGCTGCGCGAAGCCCGTGACAACACGGACCTGGTCGCCCGCGAACGCGACGCGCTCGGCTGCAGCCACGCCGATGTCGGCGCCTGGGTGGCCGAGCAATGGGGCCTGCCACGCTATCTGGTTGAGAGCATCAGCCACAGCGAGGACGACGACGCCGCCGATTCGCCGTTCCAGGCCTGCGTGCAGCTGTCCGGCGCCGTTGCCGACATCTGGCTGGACGATGACGCCGATGCCGCCCGCGAGCGCGCCCTGCACCAGGTGCATGAGCGGCTGGAACTCGACAGCGCCCGTTTCGACCAGGTGCTGACCCGCATCAGCGAGGCCCTGCCGGATATCGCCAGCCTGTTCGAGGCCGGCCTGAACTCGCCCTCGCGGGTCCGCGAGCTGATCGACCACGCGCAGGAGCTGGCCACCCTGCGCAACCTGCGCGAGCTGCAGGATGCCGAGCAGGCACGCCGCCGCGCCGACGAATTCGAGGCGCGGGCCAAGCGCCTGGCTGACCAGGCCCACCGCGACGCCCTGACCGGCGTGCTCAACCGGCGCCAGCTGGAGGCGGTGCTCGAGCAGGAGTTCCTGCGCGCCGGGCGTCAGGGCTGGCCGCTGTCGGTGGCCTTCATCGACCTGGATGACTTCAAGAAGATCAACGACGCCCACGGCCACCTGACCGGCGACGAGGTGCTGCGCGCCTTTGCCGGCAAGCTGCAGGGCCAGCTGCGCCATAGCGATACCGTGGCCCGCTTCGGCGGCGAGGAATTCGTCGCGCTGCTGCCCAATACCAGTGAGCCCGTGGCCCTTGACGTAATCCGGCGCGTACTGGCCAACATCGTCGCCACGCCGATGGCCGAACTGGAGGGAGGGCCGCTGTTCGTCACCTTCTCCGCCGGCGTGGCTACCCAGGGCGGCTACGAGCGCTTTGCCGACGTGCAGGACCTGCTGCGCGCCGCCGACGACGTGCTGTACCGCTCGAAGAACCTGGGCCGTAACCGGGTGATCGCCCGCTCCCCCGGTGCGCTCGGCCACGACGAGCTTTCAGCCACCGCCGGCGCCGAGCTGGGCTGAACGGGACGCCCTGCATGACCGGGGCGGATGGCAGGATTTCGCGCCGCAGTGCACAAAACACTTTGGCCCTACGCCGCATGCGCGTAGAATCCCCCGCGATTTCCACGCACCCGAGGTCCCCATGTCCAAGCTCGCCTATCGCCGCATCCTCCTGAAACTGTCCGGGGAGGCGCTGATGGGAGATGAGGACTACGGCATCGACCCGAAGGTCATCAACCGCCTGGCCCGTGAGGTCATCGAAGCCCAGCAGGCCGGTGCCGAAGTGGCACTGGTGATCGGCGGCGGCAACATCTTCCGCGGCGCCGGCCTGGCCGCTGGCGGCATGGACCGGGTCACCGGCGACCAGATGGGCATGCTGGCCACGGTCATCAACGCCCTGGCCATGCAGGACGCCCTCGAGAAACTGGGCGCCAAGGCCCGCGTGATGAGCGCGATCAAGATCAACGACGTGTGCGAGGACTACATCCGCCGCCGCGCCATCCGCCATCTGGAAAAGGGCCGCCTGGTGATTTTCGCCGCTGGCGTCGGCAGCCCGTTCTTCACCACCGACTCCGGCGCCGCGCTGCGCGCGATCGAGATCGGCGCCGACCTGCTGCTGAAGGCCACCAAGGTCGATGGCGTGTACGACAAGGACCCGAACAAGCACAGCGACGCGGTCCGCTTCGACAGCCTGAGCTACGACGAAGTCATCCGCCGCGGCCTGGAAGTGATGGATACGGCGGCCTTCGCGCTGGCCCGCGACAGCGACCTGCCGATGCGCGTGTTCGACATGGGCCAGCCGGGTGAGCTGCTGAAGATCCTCAGCGGCGCGAACATCGGCACCCTGGTCCAGGGCCGCGACCCGGCCTGAGCCTGAGCGCCAGGCGAGCTCCGGGCCGATTCAGGCCCGGCAGCGTCCCGTATTCGCCTATAATCGCCCGATTCCAGTTACACCCAGGACCCGGCGATGCTCAACGACATCAAGAACAACGCGCAGACGCGCATGGCCAAGAGCATCGACGCTCTGAAGCACACCCTCACCTCGATCCGCACCGGCCGCGCCACCCCGGCCCTGCTGGACCGTGTCACGGTCAGCGCCTATGGCAACGCCAGCACCCCACTGAACCAGGTCGCGTCGATCTCCAACGCCGACGCGCACTCGCTGCTGGTCACGCCGTTCGACAAGGGCATGATCAAGGAGATCGAAAAGGGTCTCTACAACGCCGAATTCACCCCGAACACGCTGGGCACTGCGATCCGCATCAACATGCCGCCGCCGACCGAAGAGCGCCGCAAGGAGCTGGTCAAGCAGGTGCAGAAGGAAGGCGAAGGCGCGAAGATCGCGATCCGCAACATCCGCCAGGACGCGAACAAGGAAATCGCCAAGCTTGTCAAGGACAAGGCGATCAGCGAAGACGAGAAGAAGCGCGGTGAAGACGACATCCAGAAGTTGACCGACACCAACATCAAGGACGTCGACAAGGTCGTTGCCGACAAGGAAAAAGAACTGCTGTCGGTCTGAAGTCGATGCCTTCAGTCCCACCTCCGTTGCCGGCCGCCCTGCCCCGCCACATCGCCATCATCATGGATGGCAATGGGCGCTGGGCACAGCAGCGCCGTCGTCCGCGCGTGATCGGCCACCGGGCCGGCGCGCGCGCGGTCAACCGCACCATCGAGCGCTGCCTTGAACTGGGCATACCGGCGCTGACCCTGTTCGCGTTTTCCAGCGAGAATTGGGGCCGGCCGCAGGAAGAAGTCGATGCCCTGATGAAGCTGTTCCTCGGCGCGCTCGACCGTGAAGTGGACGAGCTGCATCGGCGTGGCGTGCGCGTTCGCTTCATCGGCGAACGCGAGCGCTTCGGTGCAGGGCTGGTCAGCCGCATGCAGCTGGCCGAGCAGCGCACCGCCGACAACACCACCCTGACCCTGTCGATCGCCGCCAGCTACGGCGGCCGCCAGGACATCGCCCGCGCCGCGCGCGCCCTGGCCGTCGAAGTGGCGGCCGGTCGCCTTCTGCCCGAGCAGATCGATGAATCGCTGCTGGGCAGCCAGGTGGCCCTGGCCGACCTGCCACCGCCGGACCTGTTCATCCGCACCGGTGGCGACACCCGCATCAGCAACTTCCTGCTGTGGCAGCTGGCCTATACCGAGCTGTGGTTCACCGATGCCCTGTGGCCGGACTTCGATGCCGGGCAGCTGCAGCAGGCGCTGGACGCCTATGGCAGACGTGAGCGTCGTTTCGGCCTGACCAGCGCCCAGATCGCCGCACTGGCCACCGAGACTTCCAGCCCATGACCAAGATCCGAGTCCTTGCCGCGCTGATCATGGCGCCGGTCGCCATTGCCGCGATCCTGCTGCTGCCGACCCAGTGGCTGGCAGCGGCGGCCGCTGCGGTGCTGCTGATCGGCCTGTGGGAATGGCTGAAGCTGGCCGGCATCGAAGACACCCTGGCGCGTACCGTGCTGCTGGTACTGAACCTGCTGCTGATGGTGCTGCTGGTCTGGGCCGATGGCAGCACGCTGGTGCTGTTCCAGATCACCACCCTGGCCGGCGTGGCCTGGTGGCTGGCCGCGCTGGTCTGGTTGCGCTTCTTCAACTTCGGTGCGCAGCCGTCGGCACCCTCGCGCATCGTGAAGATGCTGGCCGGTACGCTGGCCATCGTTCCGGCCTGGGCTGCGCTGGTGCTGATCCATGCCGGCGGCGATCCGCCGGGCAGGCAGGGCCACCTGTGGCTGCTGGCTGCGCTGGCACTGGTCTGGGCGGCCGATTCGGGCGCCTATTTCGCCGGTCGTCACTTCGGCAAGCACAAGCTGGCCCCACGGATCAGCCCCAACAAGACCTGGGAAGGCCTGCTCGGCGGCCTGCTGGCCGGTGTCGCCGTGGCCCTCGGCCTGGGCTGGCTGGCCGGCATCGACGCCGGGCACCTGCCAGGCCTGCTGATCACCTCGGTGGTGGCCGTGTTCGCCTCGGTGCTGGGTGACCTGTTCGAAAGCCTGATCAAGCGCCACGCCGGCGCCAAGGACTCCGGAAACCTGATTCCAGGCCATGGTGGTGTGCTCGATCGTGTCGACGGTGTCCTGGCTGCCGTGCCGGTGTTCGCACTCGGCAAGGAAATCTTCGGATTCTGACCATGAATGCTGTCGCAGACCTGCGCCGGGTCGCCGTGTTCGGCGCCACCGGCTCGATCGGTGCTTCCACGCTGGACGTGATCGCCCGCCACCCGCACCGCTACCAGGCCACGGTGCTCGCTGCCGGCCGCCAGGTGCAGGCGCTGCTGGCACTGTGCCGCCAGCACAGGCCAGCGCACGCGGTCATCGCCGACGAAGCGCTGTTCACCGAACTGCGCGACGGCCTCCGCGATGCCGGGCTGTCCACCGAGGCGCATGCCGGCCATGCCGCGCTGGACCAGTTGGCCGCCAGTGACGCCTGCGACACCGTGGTCGCCGCGATCGTTGGCGCGGCCGGGCTGTCTTCCACCCTGGCCGCAGCCGCCGCGGGCAAGCGCATCCTGCTGGCCAACAAGGAATCACTGGTACTGGCCGGTGAGCTGCTGACCCGCACCGCTGAACGCGCGGGCGCCGAGATCATCCCGATCGACAGCGAACACAGCGCAATCTTCCAGTGCCTGCGCTCACGCGATGCCAGCGTTGATGGCGCCGGCGTGCGCCGGATCCTGCTGACCGCCTCCGGCGGCCCATTCCGTGGCCGCAGCCGCGACGAACTGGCCCAGGTCACCCCGGCCCAGGCGGTTGCCCACCCGAAATGGTCGATGGGGCCGAAGATCTCGGTCGATTCGGCGACGTTGATGAACAAGGGCCTGGAAGTCATCGAGGCCCACCACCTGTTCGGCGTACCCGGCGAACGCATCGAGGTACTGGTGCACCCGCAGAGCCTGGTCCATTCGCTGGTCGAGTTCGTTGACGGTTCGACCCTGGCACAGATGGGCCTGCCGGACATGCGCACCACCCTCGCCGTTGGCCTGGGCTGGCCGCAACGCATCGAATCGGGCGTGGCCGGGCTGGATCTGCTGGCCCAGGGCCGGCTGGATTTCGAGGCCCCGGACACGGACGCGTTCCCCTGTCTGGCGCTGGCCTGGCAGGCCATGCAGGCCGGCGGCACCGCACCGGCGGTGCTGAACGCCGCCAATGAAGAGGCGGTTTCAGCGTTTCTTCAGGGCCGGATCGGTTTCCTGACCATCCCGAAGCTGGTTGCTAACGCTCTTTCAACACTGCCGACCCAGCCAGCCGATACACTGGAGGTCCTGTTGTGCGCCGACCAGCAGGCACGCCAGCTCACCCTGAACGCCATCGACGCCGCCTGAACGACTGCCTCGCCCAGCATGACGCCGCCGCCCCTGCCCGCCATTGTGAGCCTGCATGACTGACTTCATCGGATCGGTCTGGTGGATGATTGTCAGCCTCGGGCTGCTGGTCACGTTCCACGAGTTCGGGCATTACTGGGTCGGGCGCCTGTGCGGGGTCAAGATCCTGCGCTTCTCGGTCGGCTTCGGCCGGCCGCTGTGGTCGCGACGGGACAGGCACGGCACCGAGTTCGCCATTGCCGCCATCCCGCTCGGCGGCTACGTGAAGTTCCTCGACGAACGCGAGGTTGAAGTCCACCCCCACGAGCGCGGCCAGGCCTTCAACCACAAGAGCGTCTGGCAGCGCATTGCCATCGTTGCCGCCGGCCCGATCGCCAACCTGCTGCTGTGCATCCTGCTGCTGTGGGCGATGTTCGTGATCGGCAAGCAGGATTATTCGCCGACGATCGGCCGTGTCAGCGGCATCGCTGCCAGTGCCGGGCTGGCCAGCGGTGACCGCGTGCTGCGCGTGGACGAGCGCCCGGTCGTTACCCTCGGTGAAGCCAGCATGGCGCTGACCGCGGCCGCGATGGACCGCCGCGACGTGAGGCTGGAGGTGCTGGATACGGCTGACCAGGTACGCATGCGCACTCTGCCGCTGTCGCAGCTGCCGGCAGGTTTCGATGAGCGGCGGGTGCCGATCCTGGCCGGCCTGTACTGGCAGTCGTGGCTGCAGCCGGCGCTGGTCGACTCGCTGACGCCGGATTCGGTGGTGGCCGGGCAGCTGCAGCCGGGGGACCTGATCGTGGCCATTGATGGCCAGCGCATCGATGGTGCCGATCAGGTCATCGGCGAGATCCAGACGCTGGGCCGCGCCGGCGGCCCTGGCATGATCGAGGTCCTGCGCGGCGGTGAACGCCTGGCGCTGGAAGTCACCCCGCGCCAGGGCAAGGATTCCAGGGGTGAACCGACCTGGCAGATCGGCGTGCAGTTCCCGACTTCGTTCAGCCCTCCCTACGACACCCTGCTTCGCTATGGCCCGCTCGACGCGGTCACCGTGGCTGTGCGCGAAACCGGCCGCCTGGCGGCAGATTCGCTGGGCATGATGGGCCGAATCGTCACCGGCAAGGCCTCGCTGCAGAACGTGTCCGGGCCAGTCACCATCGCCCGGGTGGCCAATGTCTCGGCCAAGCGCGGCCTCGACTGGTTCCTGCAGTTCCTTGCCCTGCTGTCGCTCAGCCTGTGCATCATCAACCTGCTGCCGATCCCGATCTTGGACGGCGGCCACCTGCTGTATTACCTTATCGAGTTGGTCAAGGGCAGCCCGCTGAGCGAGCGTGCCATCGCCGCCGGCCAGTACATCGGCCTGGCGTTGCTGGCCGGGCTGATGGGGTTGGCGTTCTACAACGACATCCTCGGCCTGGTCCCGCGATGAACTTTTCCACGTTGTTGCCGTCTACAGCGTCGGCATCCCGCACCAATGAAATCGACCTTCCTACCGGACGTGACATGACGCGACTCCCCAATCGCCGCCTGCTGGCCCTCGCCCTTGCCGCCGTCACCGGCGCCCCCGCCCTGGCCCAGGCAGCCGAGCCCTTCACTGTCAGCGACATCCGCGTCGACGGCCTGCAGCGCATCAGCTCGGGCACGGTGTTCACCTACCTGCCGGTGGAACGTGGCGAGACGGTCACCGACAGCAAGGTCGGCGAGACGATCCGCGCCCTGTACAAGACCGGCTTCTTCGAGGATGTGCAGCTGGACCGACAGGGCAGCATCCTGGTAGTGACCGTCAAGGAACGCCCGGCGATCAACAAGCTGACCGTGACCGGCAACAAGGACATCAAGTCCGAGCAGCTGCTCAAGGGCCTGTCCGACATCGGCCTGACCGAGGGCGGCACCTTTGATCGGCTGAGCCTGGACCGCGTGACCCAGGAACTTCGCCGCCAGTACAACGACCGCGGCAAGTACAACGTCGAGATCACCCCCACGGTGAGCCCGCTGGACCGCAACCGCGTGGACATCGCCATCGCCATCAAGGAAGGCAAGGCGGCCAAGATCCGCCACGTCAACCTGGTGGGCACCGAAAAGTTCGAGAGCAAGGACATCCTGGAAACCTGGGAGTCCAAGGAGCACAACTGGGCGTCCTGGTACCGCCGTGACGACCAGTACTCCAAGGAAAAGCTGTCCGGCGACCTGGAAAAGCTCAATTCCTGGTACCTGGACCGCGGCTATGTCGACTTCAGCATCGATTCGACCCAGGTGTCGATCAGCCCCGACAAGCGCGACATGTTCCTCACCGCCGGCGTGACCGAAGGTGCGCAGTACAAGATCTCCGAGATCAAGGTCAGCGGCGACACCATCCTCCCGCAGGAGGACGTCGAGCGCATGGTGATCCAGAAGTCCGGCGATACGTTCTCGCGTGCGCTGCTGGAGTTCAGCTCGGACACCATCACCAATTCGCTGTCCAACATCGGCTACGCGTTCGCCAAGGTGAACCCGATCCCGACCACCAACCGCGCCGAGCAGACCGTGGCGATCAACATGCAGGTCGTGCCCGGCCCGCGCGTGTCGGTGCGTCGCATCCTGTTCCGCGGGAACACGCGTACGTCCGACGAAGTGATGCGTCGCGAAATGCGCCAGTTCGAGAACAGCTGGTACTCGCAGGCCGCGATCGATCGTTCCAAGATCCGCCTGCAGCGCTTGGGCTACTTCGAATCGGTGGACGTCGAGACCCCGGCCGTCAGCGGCAGCAACGACCAGGTCGACGTCGTCTACAACGTCAAGGAAACCACCTCGGGCAGCTTCGTGTTCGGCCTGGGTTACTCGCAGTCCTACGGCATGACCACGTCGGTGCAGCTGTCGCAGAACAACTTCCTCGGCGGCGGCAACCGCGTGTCGGTCGAAGCCTCGCGCAGCAGCTACCTGCAGCGTTACGGCTTCAGCTACACCAACCCGTACTTCACCGATGACGGCGTCTCGCTGGGCTACAACCTGTCCTGGCGCGAACTGGACTACTCCGACTTCAACACCGCGCAGTACAACAGCACCAACGGTGCCGCGCAGGTGGTGTTCGGCGTGCCGCTGACCGAGACCGATACCGTCTCGCTGATGTTCGGCATCGACAGCAACCAGATCACCACTTACCAGGGCTCGACCCCGCAGTCGATCATCGACTACATCAATGCAGTCGGTAAGCGCACCTTCCACGCATGGCGCACCGAGCTGGGCTGGGCGCGCGACTCGCGCAACGACTACTTCATGCCCACGCGCGGTACCTACCAGCGCATCGGCCTGGAAACCACGCTGCCGGGTTCGACCATCGAGTACTACAAGCTGAACTACCAGATCAGCAAGTACTGGCCGATCATGCCGTCGCTGGTGATCAACACCCGTGCCGAAATCGGCTACGGCGATGCCTACGGCAACGACTACACCCGTACGCTGACCAATCCGGATGGCACCACCCGCACCGTCACCGCCAGCGGCCTGCCGTTCTTCGAGAACTTCTACGCCGGTGGTACCAACTCGGTGCGCGGCTTCGAGGACAACACACTCGGCCCGCGCGAAGTCACCACCGGTTATCCGGAAGGCCAGCCGCTGGGTGGTTCGCTGAAGACCGTTGGGTCGGTGGAGGCCTACTTCCCGCGCCTGTTCGACAGCCCGTCGGCGCGTGTGTCGGCCTTCGTCGACTTCGGTAACGTGTACACCGGCGTGGACAACTTCAAGGCCAACGAGCTGCGCGTGTCCACCGGTGTGGCCCTGCTGTGGCGCGCCCCGGTCGGCCCGATCTCGATCAGCTACGCCTTCCCGCTGAAGAAGGAAGACGATGACAAGATCGAGCGCCTGCAATTCACGTTCGGTGGGCAGTTCTGACGAACCGCGAGGCGGTTCGCCAGAACTGCCCCCGCATTCCACCTATCCCCCGCGCCGCTGGCGCGCCCCCCTTAACAAAGGGGGGCTCTCCACCAGACGGGGTGCGAAGCGCCGGGCATTTCCCGGCGTTTTCGTTTGGCCTGGATGCCGGAAGCGCCCGCTCTGCTTTTGATCTTTTCTGTTTTTCCGTGGCTGGCACTCGCGCCAAGCCGTCGGAGGTCGGACGGGGCGGGGCTGCGGGGGTGTGAGCCGCATGGATGCGCCGACCAAGGCTACATGGACGTACTTGCGCCGCCCCCCGCAGTCCCGCCCCGTCCGACCCAGCCCATGACACTGGCTCTGCCGGCCGCGAGGGGCCCTGCCGTTGGCTGCATATGCCCCCCGCATGACCGCAATGGCGTCACACGTTAAACTCCCGCCGTGAATACTCCCACCTACACCGCCCAGCAACTCGCCGAGCAGTTCGGCCTGCAGGTCCATGGCGACCCCGCCACCGCCATCCATGGCGTGGCCACCCTCGCCCATGCCGGTCCTGGCCAGCTGACCTTCCTTGCCAACCCGCGCTACCGCGCCCAGCTGGCCGACAGCCAGGCCTCGCTGGTGGTGCTGCGTGCCGAAGACGCCGAGTCCGCTCCCGGCGCCGCGCTCGTCGCCAAGGACCCGTACACCACCTTCGCCAAGATCGCCGCGCTGTTCGACATCGCGCCGACCCGTCCGCCGGGCATCCACCCCAGCGCGGTGATCGACCCCAGTGCCCAGGTTGCGGCCAGCGCGCACATCGGTCCGTTCGTCTCGGTCGGTGCGCGCAGCGTGGTCGGCGAGAACTGCATCATCGGCGCCGGCAGCGTGATCGGCGAGGACTGCAGCCTGGATTCCGGCTGTGAGCTGATCGCCCGGGTCACCCTGGTCACCCGGGTCCGGCTGGGCAAGCGCGTGCGCGTGCATCCCGGTGCCGTGCTCGGCGCCGACGGCTTTGGCCTGGCGATGGACGCCGGGAAGTGGATCAAGGTGCCGCAGCTCGGCGGCGTGCGCATCGGCGACGATTGCGAAATCGGCGCCAACACCTGCGTCGACCGTGGCGCGCTGGAAGACACCGTGCTGGACGAAGACGTACGCCTGGACAACCTGGTGCAGATCGCGCACAACGTGCAGATCGGTGCGCATTCGGCCATCGCCGGTTGCACCGGCATCGCCGGCAGCGCCAAGATCGGCCGCTATTGCCTGCTCGGCGGCCACGTCGGCGTTGTCGGCCACCTGGAGATCTGCGACAAGGTCGTGATCACCGGCAAGTCGGTGGTCCGCAATTCCATCCATGAGCCGGGCGAGTACTCATCCGGCACCCCGTTGACCGACAACCGTACGTGGCGCAAGAACGCCGCGCGTTTCAAGCAGCTGGACGCATTGGCTCGCCGCGTCCTGGCTGCTGGCAAGGAGAAAGAATGAACGATTCGCTGCAGCTTCCGATCGACGTCTGCCAGATCCAGGAACTGCTTCCACACCGCTACCCGTTCCTGCTGGTGGACCGGGTGCTTGAACTCGACGTCGAGGCCAAGCGGATCCTGGCGCAGAAGAACGTCAGCATCAACGAGCCGTTCTTCCAGGGCCACTTCCCGGGCCGCCCGATCATGCCCGGCGTACTGATCATCGAAGCGCTGGCGCAGGCCGGCGGCGTGATGACCCAGCTCACGCTTGGCCGCGATGCGCAGTCCAAGCTGTTCTACATGGTCAAGGTGGAAAACGCCCGCTTCAACAAGCAGGTCGTCCCCGGCGACGTGCTGATGCTGGACGTGCAGATGAAGCGCCTGATCCGCAACATGGGCTGGTACTACGGCGAAGCCAAGGTCAACGGCGAAGTCGTCGCGTCGGCCGAGGTCATGTGTGCCGGCGCCAAGGGCTGATCCACTGGAGGCAGCAATGACTGACAACGCACCGCGGATCCACCCCACCGCCGTCATCGACCCGGCCGCACGCCTGGCCGACGATGTCCAGGTGGGCGCCTTCACCCTGATCGGCCCCGACGTTGAAATCGGTGCCGGTACGGTGGTGGGCCCCCATTGCAGCATCCACGGCCCGACCCGGATCGGCCGCGACAACCGCTTCGTCGGCCATGCCGCGATCGGTGGCGAGCCGCAGGACAAGAAGTTCGGCGGCGAGCGCACCGAACTGGTGATCGGCGACCGCAACGTGTTCCGCGAGTTCGTCACCCTGAACCGTGGCACCGGCGGCGGCGGCGGCATCACCACCATCGGCAACGACAACTGGATGCTGGCCTACACGCACGTGGCGCACGACTGCCATGTCGGCAATTTCTGCGTGTTCTCCAACAACACCACCCTGGCCGGCCATGTGACCGTGGGCGACTACGTGATCATCAGCGGCTTCGCCGGTGCCCACCAGTTCTGCCGGATCGGCGCGCATGCCTTCCTCGGCATGGGCGCGCTGACCAATGGTGACGTACCGCCGTTCACCATGGTCGGTACTGATTCGCTGGGACGCCCGCGCGGCATCAACAGCGAAGGCCTGAAGCGACGTGGCTTCGACGCTGACCGCATTTCGGCCATCAAGCGTGCCTACCGCACGCTGTACGTGGCGGGCCTGCCCCTGGCAGAGGCCAAGGTGCAGCTGACCGAGCAGGCGCGTGACAGCGACGACGTAAAGGCGATGCTGGACTTCATCGAGCACGCCGAGAGGCCCCTGCTGCGATGAGCAGCACGACCGGCCAGGCGCCGGCCGGCGCCGCAGTGATCCCGCTGGCCTCGATGACCGGCAGCGTCCCGGCGCAACGGGTGCTCAGCGAGCGCCCGTTGCGGATCGCGCTGGTGGCCGGCGAGGCCTCCGGCGATCTGCTCGGTGCGGGCCTGGTCCGCGAACTGAAAGCGCGCTTCCCGAATGCCGAGTTCGCCGGCATCGGTGGCGACGCCATGCGCAGCGCGGGCTGCCAGACCTGGCACGATGCCAGCGAGCTGGCGGTGATGGGCCTGACCGAAGTGCTGCGCCACCTGCCGCGCCTGCTTAAGCTGCGTTCGGCGTTCCGCCAGCGTGCGCTTGACTGGCAGCCGGACGTGTTCATCGGCATCGACGCCCCCGACTTCAACCTGGGTATCGAGCGTTGGCTGAAGCAGCGTGGCGTGAGCACCGTGCATTACGTCAGTCCCTCGGTCTGGGCCTGGCGCGAAAAGCGCGCCGAGAAGATCGGCAGCAGCGCCGACCTGGTGCTGTGCCTGTTCCCGATGGAGCCACCGATCTATGCCAGGCACGGCATCGACGCGCGCTTCGTCGGCCACCCGATGGCCGATGACATTCCGCTGCAGGGCAATCGCGAGGAAGCACGCGCCGCGCTCGGACTGCCGGCCTCGGCCAAGGTGCTGGCAGTGTTGCCGGGCAGCCGCCTGGGCGAGATCTCGCGCCTGGGCGAACCGTTCTTCGAAGCCGCCTGGCAGGTCTCCGAACGCATTCCGGGCCTGCATGTGGTGGTGCCTGCCGCCAACCCGGCCTGCAGGGAACTGATCGAGGAACAGCTGTCGCGCTCGGCGCTGCCGGTGGCCTATTCGCATGTGCTGGATGGCCAGGCGCGCAACGCGATGATCGCCGCCGACGTGGTGGTGCTGGCCTCCGGTACCGCGACCCTGGAGGCCATGCTGGTGAAGCGGCCGATGGTGGTCGGTTACCGCGTCAACGAACTGACCTATCGACTGGTGAAGGCGCTCGGCCTGATCAAGGTCGACCGCTTCGCCCTGCCCAACATCCTGGCCGGGCAGGACCTGGCACCGGAACTGATGCAGCACGACTGCACGCCGGACAAGCTGGCCGCGGCCATCCAGCAGTGGTTCGACCACCCGCAGCGGGTGACCGATCTGCAGGATGCCTACGTGCGCCTGCACGAGCGGCTGCGCCGCAACGCCTCGGCGCGTGCCGCCGACGCCGTTGGCGAACTGCTGATGCGCGACCAGGCACAGGCATGAGCCGCCGTCACGCCGCCGCAGCCAGCCTGACCCTGTTCGACGGTGCGCCCGTGGTCGAGCCGGAGCGCCTGGTCGCTGGCGTCGACGAGGCAGGCCGTGGCCCACTGGCCGGGCCGGTCGCGGTGGCAGCGGTGGTGTTCGACCCGTCGCGACCACGGATCAACGGCCTGGATGACTCCAAGCAGCTGACCGCGGCCCGCCGCGAGCAGCTGCATGACCGCATCATCGAGCGCGCCCTGGCCTGGCATGTGGTGCTGGTGGACGTGGACACCATCGACCGCCTGAACATCTACCAGGCCACCCTGCAGGGCATGCGTGACGTCGTTGCAGCGGTCGCCCATGTGGCCGGCTTCGCGCGCATCGACGGCAACGTGGTGCCCAAGGGCCTGGCACTGCCGGCGCAGGCGCTGGTCGGCGGCGATGGCATCGACCGCGCGATCATGGCCGCCTCGATCCTGGCCAAGGTCTCGCGCGACCGCTACATGCAGGAGGTGCATGCCCGCCATCCGAAGTACGGCTTCGAACAGCACAAGGGCTACGGCACCCCGGCCCACCTGGCCGCCCTGCGCGAGCACGGCCCCTGCATGGAGCACCGCCGCAGTTTCGCTCCGGTGCGTGAGTGTCTGGACCTGACGCAGGCGGCGGCCATCGCCTGAGCCAGCTGGAGTTGTAGTGCCGAGCCCATGCTCGGCTGCTGTGGGCAGCCGAGCATGGGCTCGGCTCTAAGAAGGCGGCCTCCCGCACGCCTGAATCCGGCGCCACGCCGTGCCCCTGTCAAGCCTTGTGGCAACCCCCTGCCCTCGCTACCCTGACCGGGCATTCCAGCGCTTCCCGACCCCGGCGACGAACCTCCGTCAGCACCCGGGGCCCGCGCGCTCCAACCTGGTCCGGCATGTCCAACTCCCGCTTCGTACATCTCCACGTCCACACCGAGTTCTCGCTGGCGGACTCCACCATCCGTGTGCCGGCCAAGCCGGACCAGGCGGACCCGAAGAAGGCCAAGCAGGCCAACCTGCTGTCGCGCTCGGTCGAGCTCGGCCTGCCGGCGCTGGCGGTGACCGACCTCAACAACCTGTTCGCCCTGGTCAAGTTCTACAAGGCCGCCGAAGGCGTGGGCATCAAGCCGATCGCCGGTGCCGACGTGCTGATCGCCGAGGAAGGCCAGGACCCGTGGCGGATGACCCTGCTGTGCCGTGATCGCGAAGGCTACCTGAGCCTGTCGCGGCTGCTGACCCGCGCCTGGATGGAAGGCCATCGCCCCGAAGGCGGCGTAGCCATCCACCCGGACTGGCTGAAGGCCGGCAACGCCAACCTGTTCGCGCTGGCCGGCCGGCAGAGCCTGGCCGGACGCCTGGCGCTGGACGGCAAGCATGAGCTGGCCGAGCAGCAGCTGGCCGACTGGCAACGGGTGTTCGGCGATGGCCTGCACCTGGAGCTGACCCGCACCGGCCGCGAGGGCGAGGAAACCTTCAACCAGTTCGCGCTGATGGCTGCGGGCCAGCGTGGCCTGCCGGTGGTGGCCAGCAATGACGTGCGCTTCCTGTCGCCGTCCGATTTCAGCGCGCATGAGGCGCGCGTGTGCATTTCCACCGGCCGCGTGCTGGACGATCCCAAGCGTCCGCGCGAGTACAGCGACCAGCAGTACCTGAAGTCGGCCGAGGAGATGTGCGCGCTGTTCGCCGACATCCCCGACGCGATCGACAACACGCTGGCGCTGGCCGAGCGCTGCAACATCGAGATGCGGCTGGGCACCTACTTCCTGCCCAACTACCCGGTGCCCGACGACGAAACGCTGGATACCTGGATCCAGAAGATGTCGCGCGAGGGCCTGGAAGAGCGCCTGGAGAAGAATCCGCTGGCGCCGGGCAAGACCCGTGAGGAGTACTTCGAGCGCCTGGAGTTCGAGCTCAACACCATCATCAAGATGGGCTTCCCCGGCTACTTCCTGATCGTGGCCGACTTCATCCAATGGGGCAAGAACCAGGGCATTCCGATCGGCCCCGGCCGCGGCTCGGGTGCCGGTTCACTGGTGGCGTGGGCGCTGAAGATCACCGACCTGGATCCGCTGCCGTACAACCTGCTGTTCGAGCGCTTCCTCAATCCGGAACGCGTGTCGATGCCCGACTTCGACATCGACTTCTGCATGGACCGCCGCGACGAGGTGATCGACTACGTCGCGCGCAAGTATGGGCGCGAGCGCGTCAGCCAGATCATCACCTACGGCACCATGGCCGCCAAGGCGGTGGTGCGCGACTCCGGCCGCGTGCTCGGGTTCCCGTACGGCCTGGTCGACGGCGTTTCCAAGTTGATCCCGAACATCCTGGGTATCCACCTGAAGGATGCGCTGGGCAGGGGCAAGGAAGGCCCGAGCTCGGAAATGGCGTCGCCGGAACTGATCCAGCGCTACGAGACAGAGGACGATGTCCGCGACCTGATCGACCTGGCGCTGCAGCTGGAAGACCTGACCCGCAACGCCGGCAAGCACGCCGGCGGCGTGGTGATCGGGCCCGAGCCGCTGAGCGAGTTCTGCCCGCTGTATGCGGAACACGACGAAAATGGGCTCGGCAAGAACCCGGTCACCCAGTTCGACAAGAACGACGTGGAAGAAGTGGGCCTGGTGAAGTTCGACTTCCTCGGCCTGCGCACGCTGACCATCATCGACTGGGCGGTGAAGGCGATCAACAAGCGCCACGAACGCGCGGGCATTCCGCCGGTCGACATTGCCGCGATCCCGCTCGACGATGCGCCCACCTACAAGGACATCTTCGCCAACGGCAACACCGGCGCGGTGTTCCAGTTCGAATCCTCGGGCATGCGCCGCCTGCTGAAGGACGCGCGCCCCGACCGTTTCGAAGACCTGATCGCGCTGGTGTCGCTGTACCGCCCTGGCCCGATGGACCTGATTCCTTCGTTCAACGCGCGCAAGCACGGCCAGGAAGAAATCATCTATCCCGATCCGCGCACCGAAGCGATCCTGAAGGACACCTACGGCATCATGGTGTACCAGGAGCAGGTGATGCAGATGGCGCAGATCGTCGGCGGCTACTCGCTGGGCGGCGCCGACCTGCTGCGCCGCGCGATGGGCAAGAAGGTGCCGGCGGAAATGGCCAAGCACCGTGAGATCTTCCGCGAAGGTGCGGCCAAGGGCGGCGTCGATGGCCCCAAGGCCGACGAGATCTTCGACCTGATGGAGAAGTTCGCCGGCTATGGCTTCAACAAGTCACACGCCGCTGCATACGCACTGGTCAGCTACCAGACCGCGTGGCTGAAGCGCCATTATCCGGCCGAATTCATGGCGGCCACGCTGTCTTCGGACCTGGACAACACCGACAAGGTGGTCGGCTTCCTCGACGAGGTGCGCAACCTCGGCCTGACCGTGCTGCCGCCGAAGGTGAACCAGTCGGCCTTCATGTTCGAAGCGGTCACCCCGGACACGATCCAGTACGGCCTGGGCGCGATCAAGGGCGTGGGCCAGGGCGCCTGCGAAGCGGTGGTCGAGGAACGACTGAAGGGCGGCCCGTTCAAGGATCTGCTGGACTTCTGCACCCGCGTCGGCTCGGCCAAGCTCAACCGGCGCACGCTGGAAGCGATGATCAACTGCGGCGCGCTCGATGAGCTCGGCCGCAACCGTGCCTCGCTGATGCTGCAGTTGCCGGAAGTGATCAAGGCCACTGATCAGATGGCACGCGAGCGTGCGTCCGGACAGAACTCGCTGTTTGGCGGGCCCGACCCGAGCACCGTTTCGATCCAGCTGGACCTGCCAGAAGCCGAAGAATGGCCGTTGCTGCAGCGCCTCAACGGCGAGCGCGACACGCTGGGCTTCTACCTCAGCGGCCACCCGTTCGATCCCTGGCGCGACGATGTGCGCGATCTGGTAGGCAACGACCTGGGTTCGGTGGAGAAAATCTGGAGCGCCAACAGCGGTGGCGGCGGTGGCGGCGAGAAGCGCTGGCGCCCGGAGGTGCAGACCGTGCTGGCAGGCCAGGTGGTCGGCGTGCGCCGCAAGGGCGAAAGCCAGATCTTCATCCAGCTGGAGGATGGCCGCGGCCGCGTCGAGTGCAGTGCGTTCTCTGATGCAATGGCCGAGTTCGGCCACCTGATGACCAAGGACCGCATCCTGGTGGTCAAGGGCGGCCTGCGCGAGGACGAGTTCAACGGTGGCTACGCGCTGCGCATCCGCCAGTGCTGGGACTTCGACGAAGTCTGCGCCAACTACGCCACGCGGCTGTCGCTGCGCCTGGACCTGCGCCAGCAGCGCCCGGTCTGGGAGCGCATCAATGCCCTGCTCGACCGCCATCGCCCGGGGCGCACGCCGCTGCGCCTGGACCTGCTGCTGAAGGGCCCGCACGGCGGTGTCGCCGGCATGCTCGATGTCTCCGGGCAGAGCGCGGTACGCATCGATTCCAAGCTGATGGAGGCGCTGCGCGCCGACCCGGCCGTACGCACGCTGAAGGTGCGCTACAGCCCGCCGTGGGCCAGCTGAGGCTGGCTCCTTCGTGTTCCTGTTTTCCCGTTCCAACCATCAAGGACGATCGCCCATGAAGACCCTGCTGTTTCCGTTCGTTGCCGCACTGGCACTGGCCGCCTGCTCGCCGTCGAAGATCGAGTTCCAGATCGACAACCCGACCGACGCGCCGCTGGCGCTGAGCATCGACGGCCAGGACGTGCCAGTGGCCGCGCACGGCTCGCGCCCGATCTCGCTCGCCATTGGCGAACATCGCCTGCACACAGACGCGCTTGGCGACGTGCGCTTCATCGTCTACGTCGACGGTCGTGGCGGCCTGATCAACCCGACCCTGAGCGAGTACGTGATTGCTCGCGAGGTCTATGTCACCGACGAGAGCAAGCTGAAGAATTTCGGCGTCGGCAACAACGGGATCGAACTGGGCGGGGTCAGCTTCGAAGGTCCCTTCGAGAAGCGCCACGACCTGTTCATCGACAAGACCTGGACCTACGGCGTGCGCGAGCCGTTCCCGAAGGAAAAGGTGGTGGCCCATGTCGATTCCAGCGGCGGCCAGATCGTGGCCAAGGTGTTCACGGCCCCGGACTTCATCACCTACGTCGAAGAAGGCATGGGCGAACCCGGTGCATTCAAGCGCCAACAGCCGGCCGGCTACGTCGCGCCGGCATTCAGCCTGGAGCCGGCCCCGGCCAGCCTGCCGGCCCTTGACCCCGCCTTCGAGGCGCACGCCGCGCCGCTGCGCGAGGTCTATGCGCGCTGGCTGAAGGCCACCACCGCCGATGAACAGAAGGCCCTGCGCAAGCAGGACTTCGACGCGCAGATGGCCTTTACCTCGGCCACCGCCACCCTGGGCAGCGGCCTGGGCCGGGAGGCCAACGAGGCCTACAACGACTTCGTTTCCCAGCGCAGCCAGTTGATGGGCCGCAGCGCCCTGGTGGTGCCCTGAGCTGACTGGCGCCGCCTGCCCGGCTGCGTTACCGTCGCCTTCCAGACGAAGGCGTACGGGTGGTTTGCACGCATTCGGCTAGAATTGCCCCCTTCTTTACACGACGGCTTCCGATGAATCCGAACTACCTCGACTTCGAGCAACCCATCGCCGACCTGGAAGCCAAGATCCAGGAACTGCGCAACGCCAGTGCCGGGCCGGCGGTCAATGTCGAGGCGGAAGTGCACGCGCTGCAGGACAAGCTGCGCATGCGCACCGCGCAGATCTTCCGCAACCTGACCTCGTGGCAGGTGCTGCAGCTGGCCCGGCACCCATCGCGTCCGTACACCGCCGACTACATCCGCGTCATGTTCGATGAGTTCCAGGAGCTGGCCGGTGACCGCGCCTTCGCTGACGACAAGGCGATCATGGGCGGCCTGGCCCGCATCAATGGCCGCGCGGTAATGGTGATCGGCCACCAGAAGGGCCGCGACACCAAGGAAAAGATCAAGCGCAACTTCGGCATGCCCAAGCCGGAGGGCTACCGCAAGGCACTGCGCCTGATGAAGATGGCAGAGCGCTTCGGCCTGCCGGTGCTGACCCTGATCGACACCGCCGGCGCCTGGCCGGGCATCGACGCCGAGTCGCGCGGCCAGTCCGAAGCGATCGCGCGCAACCTGATCGAGATGGCCGAGCTGAAGGTGCCGATCATCTGCACCGTGATCGGTGAAGGCGGCTCCGGCGGTGCGTTGGCACTGGGTGTGGGCGACCGCACCGTGATGCTGGAATACGCGGTGTACTCGACCATCACGCCGGAAGGCTGCGCCTCGATCCTGTGGAAGGACGCGGGCAAGGCCAAGGAAGCGGCCGAACAACTGGGCCTGACTGCCCCGCGCCTGAAGAGCCTGGGCCTGGTCGACAAGGTCGTGCGCGAGCCGACCGGTGGCGCCCACCGCAACCCGACCCAGATGGCCAAGCGCCTGAAGGCCGTGCTGCTGAACGAGCTGGACGCGCTGGACAAGCTGTCCACCGAACAGCTGCTGGAACAGCGCTACACGCGCCTGCGCAGTTACGGCACGTACGAGGCAGCCTGATTCATCGGCTTGTTAATTTCTTGCTCTTGCAAGAAAGTAACCAAAGAACACGCCGCCGAACGCGAACCGGTGCTGTGCACCGGTTCCCTGCGCTTCTCGGTGAATCAGGGGACGGCGCCGAACTCGCTGCGCTCAGACATCGGCGCCTCTTCGCCCCTGTTTCACCTGCGATGCTCGGCTCGCTCATGGCGGACCTGGACATCAAAAGCCACAGCTGCACCCAGTAGATCCACGCCATGCGTGGATGCATCTGTGCGATGCGCCGCGCGCGCAGCGCGCCCCGTTCAGAACGGCTTGGCCAGCACCAGCCACACGATCGGAATGAACGCCAGCAGCGGGATCTCGTTGATCCAGCGCAGCGCGCGCGACGACGGCAGCGCCCTGCCCTTGGCCGCGCCCTTGAGCAGGCGACCGGTCCAGCCGAAATAGACCAGCAGCAGCACCACCAGCCCCAGCTTGGCGTGCAGCCAGCCGGCAGCTCCCGGAGCCACCATGGTCGGGAAATCGGGGATGACCTTGTAGCCCAGCCACAGCACCAGGCCGAGCAGGAACGCCAGGCCGAACATCGAGTGGCCGAAGCGGTACAGGCGCAGGCCCATCAGCTGCAGGCGCTCGCTCACCGCCGGCTGGCCCGCGGTCTCGGCCAGGTTCACCAGGATGCGCGGCAGGTAGAACACCGTGGCCATCCACGCCACCACGAACACGATGTGGAAGGTCTTGACCCAGTAGTAGCTCTGCATGCGCTCGCTCCGGCGGCTGGCGTAGGTTGGCGGCCATTCTCGCATGCCGTGGCGAAGCTGCCGCAGGCACGCCCGCCGCGACACATCGACGCATGGCGCGCCGCAACACCGTACGATAGGCGCCTTCCCCGATCGCGCACCGCCCCATGGACAAGACCTACGACGCCGCCTACTTCCAACGCTGGTACCGCCGTGCCGACATCGGCGGCAGCGCCCGCCTGGCGCGCAAGGTTGCGTTGGCCGTGGCCAGCGCCGAGTACTACCTGGAGCGGCCGATCCGCAGCGTGCTGGATATCGGCTGCGGTGAAGGCGCCTGGCGCGCGCCGCTGCTGAAGCTGCGTCCGAAGGTCGAATATCTCGGCTTCGACAGCAGCGAGTACGCTGTGCGCCGCTACGGCAGGACCCGCAACCTGCACCTGGCCGCCTTCGGTGATTTCGCCTGGCTGCGGCCCTGCGCCCCGGTCGACCTGCTGGTGTGCTCGGACGTTATGCACTACGTGCCCGACCGTGAACTGCGCGCCGGCCTGGCCGGGGTGGCCGAGCTGACCGGTGGCGTGGCCTTCCTGGAGACCTTCGCCGCCGAGGATGAATTCGACGGCGACCACGAGGGCTTCCACGCCCGCCCGGCGCGCTGGTACCGCCGCGCGCTGGCCCGGCACGGCCTGCAGCCGGTGGGGTCGCACTGCTGGCTCGGCCCCGCCCTGGCAGGCGATGCCGCCGCGCTGGAACGGATGTGAATCCGGATTCATTATTTTCAGGCAACTTAACCTGCGGGACACCCGGATGGGATATGCTGCGCGGCAACATATGACCATACATATTCGGTCGTCATGCTCTATCAACTGCACGAACTGACCCGCAACCTGCTTGCCCCCTGGGTGCACCAGGCCCAGGCCAACGCCAAGTTCTTCGCCAACCCGGGCCACTGGTGGTCGCAGATGCCGGGTGCCGATCGCCTGGCGGCGGTCAACGAGTTGTTCCATCGCATCGGCAAGGATTACGAGAAGCCCGAGTGGGGCATCAACGAAATCGAGGTCGAAGGCGAGCGCGTGCCGATCGTCGTGCACGAGGAAGTAAGCAAGCCGTTCTGCAAGCTGCTGCGCTTCAAGCGCCACAGCAATGAAGCCGACCAGCTGCACACCATGCTCAACCAGCCGTTCGTGCTGGTGGTCGCACCGCTGTCCGGCCACCATGCCACGCTGCTGCGCGATACCGTGCGCACGCTGCTGCGCGACCACCGCGTGTACGTCACCGACTGGGTTGACGCGCGCATGGTACCGGCCAGCGAAGGCGAGTTCGGCCTGGACGACTACATCGCCTATATCCAGGAGTTCATCCGCCACTTGGGTGTCGAGCGCCTGCACGTGGTCAGCGTGTGCCAGCCCACCGTGCCGGTGCTGGCCGCGGTTTCACTGATGGCCAGCCGTGGCGAGCCGACGCCGCGCACGCTGGTGATGATGGGCGGCCCGATCGATGCGCGCTGCAGCCCGACCGCAGTGAACAACCTGGCCACGCAGAACCCGCTGTCGTGGTTCGAGAACAACGTCATCCACACCGTGCCGGCCAGTTACCCCGGCGCCGGCCGCCGCGTGTATCCGGGCTTCCTGCAGCACGCCGGCTTCCTGTCGATGAACCCGAGCCGCCACTTCAGCTCGCACTGGGATTTCTACACCGACCTGGTCAAGGGCGACCTGGAAGACGCCGACGCGCACCGTCGCTTCTACGACGAGTACAACGCGGTGCTGGACATGCCGGCCAAGTACTACCTGGACACCATCCGCGTGGTGTTCCAGGACTTCCTGCTGCCGCGTGGCGAGTGGGTGGTCAATGGCGAGAAGGTCGACCCGTCGGCGATCCGCGATACCGCGCTGCTGAGCATCGAGGGCGAACTGGACGACATCGCCGGCCTCGGCCAGACCGAAGCCGCGCAGGCGCTGTGCACCGGCATTGCTGCTGACCGCCGCGAGCATTTCATCGTCGAAGGCGCCGGCCACTACGGCATCTTCAGTGGCCGTCGCTGGCGCGAAGTGGTGTACCCGAAGGTACGCGACTTCTTCGCCGCGCATGCCGAAACCCCGGCGGCGAAGGCTACGAAGAAGAAGAGCAACGTCACCCCGTTGCGGCGAAAGGCGGGGTAACCAGGCCCTGGTAGATGCCAACCTTGGTTGGCGCTCTACCATGGATCCCGGCATCTGATCGATCGTGCCAACCAAGGTTGGCACCTACCGAAGCCTGGGCTCCCGCTTACAACCGCACCAGCAGGTTCTTGGCGATCAGACCATGCAGTTTGCCGACGCCGCGTGCCAGATGCATGGTCAACAACAGCAGCAGTACGCCCGTGGCGGCGATCACGATGCCCACCAGCGGCGAAGCGGCCATCGGCAACACGTTCACGCCGTCGACGTACACGCCCGGAATGTCACCGCTGAACAGTGCGGCCACCGGTGCCCAGATGAACCCCAGTGACAGCGACAGCAACGTCACCGCGATGGTGAAGTAGATGACGCCCAGCGGCAGCATCAGCACGAAGTACAGCAGGGTCAGCCAGGTACGGCCATCGGTGAACATGTCGCCGATGCGCTGCAGCCAGGTGCGGCTGCGGTCGGTGTAACGCGGGCGGCGCGGCATGCGCTCGCCCAGCAGTGCTTCCACCAACCGCCCTTCCAGCAGCGCCAGCCCGCGCACCGAGCCGAAGAACAGCACGGTCAGCGGAATGCCGATGATCAGGATCAGCAGGCCCAGCGACAATGACAGGCCGGTCACCACCCAGGTGAAGAAGAAGATGCCGGTGGCCAGCGACAACAGCATGTAGAACAGCGCACCGTAGGTGTGCGGATCGGTCACCACGCCGAAGAAGCGCGCCAGCAGCGAACGCTGCACCGGCGCCTGCGGCGGTGAGGCCGGCTCGACGCCACTGGCTTCGGCCGCTGCACGCAGCACCGGCGCGGTATCCGCACGCGGCGTGCGCAGCGCGCGGTTCACCGTCACTTCGGTCTCGCGGTAGATCTCGGCCACTTCGTCCGGGGCGCCATAGCTGCCGGCCACGTCGGCGATGACCTCGGCTTCGCTGCGGCCGGGCTGCGCCGCCAGCTCCGAGCGCAGGTATTCCTCGGCGTCGTACAACGCGTCCTGCACCATCGCCGGATCGGCACCTTCCAGCGCCGCGCGCAGCTGCGCCAGATACTGCGGGATGGTGGTCGGCAGGGCTCGGCCTGCCAGGCTCGGGTCGTTCATTGCGGTACCCCCTCCAACACGGAATCGACGGAATCACGGGTGGCCTGCCAGGCTTGGCGCCACTGCGCCAGCACCTCGCGGCCACGTTCATTGATGCGGTAGTAGCGCCGGGGCGGACCACTGCTGGATGGCTCCACATGGCTTTCCAGCAGCCCGGCGCCCTCCAGGTTGCGCAGCACCGGGTACAGCGCGCTCTGCTTGCCGCTCAGCACGCCCTCACCCACCCGTTCCAGCTCCTTGGCGATCAGGTAGCCGTACAGCGGCTCGCCGGCCCGGGCCAGCACCGCCAGCAGGGCCAGCGACACCGTTCCGGCGCTGAGCTCCTTCTGGAACTTCTTCAGGTGGACATCGTCCTCGGACATGACCGGCCCTCCACTACGTTGAAGTCCACAGTAGTGCGAAGTTCGGTATAGCGAATGTGTCGTTAGTCACTCTGCCGGTTGGCGTGACCGAATTGCTCGCGCAGAATCGAAGCCTCGTTCATGTTCCGGGGTTCCCATGCCGCACCGCCGTCGCCTTGCCCTGACCGCCCTCGCCCTCGCCTGCCTGCTGCCCGCCATGGCCAGCGCGGCCTCGCCTTACCGCAGCCCGCAGCAGATCTTGGACGCCTCGCCGGCCAGCGACTGGCGCACGCCGGACCCGGCCAACCTGCTGTACATGGACCTGCCGGCCGGGCGCGTGATCATCGAGCTGGCGCCGCAGTTCGCCCCGCGCCATGTCGCCAACATCCAGACCTTCGCCCACGAGCACTTCTGGGACGGCACCAGCATCTACCGCTCTCACGACAACTTCGTGGTGCAGTTCGGCGATGCCGACGCCGATGACGCGGCCAAGGCCAAGCCGTTCGGCAGCGCCGCGCGCAAGCTGCCGGCTGAATTCGAGCGCGCCAGCGCTGGCCTGAAGGTCAGCGTGCTGCCGGATCGCGATGGCTGGGCCGCGCAGACCGGTTTCGTCGACGGCTTCCCGGTCGGCCAGGACCCGCAGGCCGGCAAGGCCTGGCTGGCACATTGCTACGGCATGCTGGGCGCCGGCCGCAGCAACGAAGAGGACAGCAGCATCGGTGCCGAACTCTACGTGGTGACCGGCCAGTCACCGCGTCAGCTCGACCGCAACATCACCCTGGTCGGCCGCGTGCTGAAGGGCATGGAACTGCTCAGCGCGACCCCACGCGGACCGGCGCCGATGGGTTTCTACACCGACCCGAAGCTGCGCACGCCGATCGTGTCGATCCGCCGTGCCAGCGACGTGCCGGCGGCCGAGCGCACACCGATCCAGGTACTGCGTACCGACTCGAAGACCTTCGCCGATACGGTGGAGGCGCGGCGCAATCGCGTGGATGATTTCTACAAGCGCCCGGCGGGGCATATCGATCTCTGCAATATTCCGGTGCCGGTGCGCTGATGGTTTCCTGCGCGTGACGCGTGCTGAAGGTGCTTCACTGTTCATGGGCGTTACTTTTCTTTTCGCGCGAAAAGAAAAGTAACCAAAAGAAACGCGCCGCCAGGTCGCGAGCCGCCGTGCTTCGCACGTCGGTCCCCTGCGCTTCTCGGTGAATCAGGGGACGGCGCCGAACTCGCTATGCTCAGACATCGGCGCCTCTTCGCCCCTGATTCCCCTGCGATGCTCGGCTCGCTCAAGGCGGACCCACTTCAAAGGCCCCAGCTGCATCCAGGAGATCCACCCCCAGCGTGGATGCTCTTGGTGTTGATCTTGTCC